>JAXHTS010000015.1 GCA_034190085.1 Spirochaetota bacterium | reverse complement strand
CTACTGAATCAATCTTAAATTGTTTGTCAAATTTTCTTCTTGATTTCATTGACTCCTCCGTTAAGCTTATTATCGTTTCTTTCGCTTAACTTCATGTCCTCTTTTTTGGGGCAAGGCCACCTGATTGACAGAAAAGTAAGTTAGGATCATGTTAAAGATCCTTACCGCTAAAGAATTTCAACTAAAGGCGGGACAATCCCTTCAATTTCGTTCTCAACTTTTTCGATACTTTTTTTTATAGACTTCATTCAAACTATTTTGACCTCTCATTTTAGTACCGTCAATTGCAACTACTTTAAATGAAAGAAGTTGGAGCTTATGACAAAGTTTTAAAAATCTTTGAAAATATTTCTAAACGCTTTATGATTATCTTTTCTAAAATCTGATATTGTTTTAAAATCAGGCGCAAGAGAATTTGTAAGCCATATTAGTTCTTTATTCCGATGACATTCTTTTTCTAATCTCCGGCTACCGCGTATCTTCTCAAAATATCCATAAATATAAATCTTTAATTTCAACTGAGGTCTATATGGAGGAGTTCCCGTATTACCCTTTGGCATCTTAAATCCAAGACCTTCCATATCAAGAGATTCAACATAAGCATCTATAAATCTAACAATATTATCTTCTGCTATTATTTCTTCTATGCATTCATTGAAAAGAAATATCTGCTCCCTGGATGTCCCTTTTATATAATTCATCTTTGAACCTCAATAATTTATTTCACAGCAATCATTTTATTATTATTTGATGATCCGTAAATAATTGCTTTGGTTCTTATAAAAAATTTAATAGTTTTCACACAGTCTGAGAAGTAGTGGTTTTATTCATAATAAATGTCTTTACTTTTATATCATTTATTATAAGCTGGGTAACAGACCTCCCAATCTTAGTTAAGATATTGGTTTAATGATATAATTCAAGGGGAACAAGTAATATTGAACTAATATTATGAAAACCTTCATCCCTTTTATCTGTTTTTTCTTCTTATTACTGCTCAATACCTTCTTTAGATGGCCTGTTGATAACGGAAAAATTACCTCGACCTTTGGTGAATCAAGGGGAGATCACTTCCATGACGGTGTTGATATTATCTCAAGCAACAATAGGGTCTATCCTGTTGCTGATGGAGAACTGCTATATTTCTGGGATAAATCTATTTTTCCCATAGAGAATTATCCTGGTGGCGGTAATTATAAGATTATAAAACATGATGATAATATCTATTCAATTTATATGCATCTAACAGAAGGTTTAGGATATAATAAATTTTACATGACAAATGAAACGCTGGGATCAATTGGCAATACTGGGCGCTCCTATGGAAAGCATCTGCACTTCTCATTATTGAACATATTCGAAAAGAGATCTATCAATCCATTTATCCTTCTTCCTGAGTATACAGATATTCAGCAACCAAAAATATTGGACTTATACATAAGGGTTGCTGATAGGTACTTCATTATAAATGATAATACTAATATAAGAATTACACGCCATTACCCCTTATTAATAAATATCATTGATTCGATAAACAGAAGGGAACGGTTGGGGATATTCAGGTTAAGGGTGATTTTTAACAATCAGAAGGCTATGGAATTGGATTTCTCAGAGATTGCTTATTCAAAAAATGGATTGACAATTGGGGGTAAAACATTTCAGAATCTTTTTGATGAAAAGGGGTATTATAAAATTTGCAATATTACCTATAATGATGGACTGAATCATTTAAAGGTTGTAACCTCTGATTACTCTGGTAATGAATCCACAAAAGAGATATCATTTACTGTAAAATTGGAAATAATCTGATTAATATTATAATAAGCCTTGCAGCCATCAAATCCGATCTCTAAATAAAGAATACCTTAGTCTTATGCCTATTACACTTAAATTTGGCATAAAGCTACACAAGTTAATGTATATTTATCAACCTGAAACAGCATCAATAGGGATGATGCTTTTTGAGGAAGAACATGGTCGAATCTAATCAGATGTTGGAGTATATCTCAAAATATTATTACTAACTATATGGATAGTAATTTATTTGATCTCATAATTCTTATTATATTCACACTATTATCTGCATTCTTTTCTGGTTCAGAAACAGCTTTATTCTCTCTAACCAAGTCCAACCTTCATAAATTCTCCATATCCCTTAGCAAGAGGGAGAGAATCCTTTCAGGAATAATGAGCGCCCCTGAAAAAATATTAATTACCATTCTGGTAGGAAATCTCTTTGTTAATATCGTTCTCTCAGCGATATCCACAAAATTGCTATTAAATGTATGGAGCGGGTACGGCCATTTTATTTCCATTGCAATAGTTTCCATAATTGTGATCATTTTTTGTGAAATTTCACCAAAAATCATCTCTATGAATAATTATGAATCACTCTCCAAAATGGCAATACCAATTCTAAACGGTTTTCACAAAATACTTATGCCTCTACGAGAATTATTACTTGTAATAACCAATGGCATAATAAAGATGCTCAACCTTGAATTGGAAAAAGAAAAAATGATCACAGAAGAAGAATTGGATATGGCGATAAGGATTGGTGAGATGAGAAGAGTGATAAGCAAGGAGGAATTTACCTTTATACAAAATGTTCTCCGCTTCTCAAAAAAAGACGCCCTGAATGTGATGATACCAAGAAATATAGCTGTTTTTATTCCATTTAATGCGACCATCGAAGAGGCTGTAAAAATCTTTCTTGAAGCCGGTGTTGTCAGAGCTCCGGTTTTCAAGGAGGATCGCGATAATATTGTAGGAGTATTGGATTCCAGAGAGCTTGTTCCTTATGTAAGGGGTTATAAAAAGGCGAAGAATATTAACAAGCTTATTCATAATATATATCACTATCCTGCGTCAAAAGAGTTGGGCGAGCTATTAAAGGAGTTTCTAATGAAAAAGATTCAGATCGCAATTGTTATAGATGAATATGGTGGAACGGCTGGTGTAGTGACCCTTTCGTCTATTATATCGGAGTTGATGGGAAGGGACTTTACATTAGGAGATAAGGCAAGGAAATCAGATATAAGACAACTAGATGATGAGACCTGCATTATCTCCGGCGATATGCAGATTGATGATTTTAATTTTAGTTTTAGTGATAATATTGAAAGCACAGATTCAGAAACTATTGGAGGCTATATAATTGAAAAGCTTGGATACTTCCCCAAGAGAAAAGAAAAGCTTATAACAGAGAGACATGTCTTTAAAATAAGAAATATAAAAAAGAATAGGATTGAATCTATAGAATTAATTCCCAGGGAGAGAGGGTGAATATTAACTGGATAAAGAATATTTTTCACTAAGAGCTTGGAATGCATCGCTAATTCTCTTCAAATAGAGGCTTACTGATTATTATGGAAAACCTTTTATATGAGATATTAATCTTTATCTTAATATTATGTTCAGCCTTCTTTTCCGGGGCTGAAACATCAATTATCTCTGCAAATAGCATCAAGTTGAATACCATTTCACAAAAGGGTGATAGGAAAGCGGAGAGGGCCTTAAATATTCTTAAGAATAAAGATGAAGCCCTTGGAATGATACTCATTGGCAATAATATCTCAAATATCTCGGCTACATCCTTTATTACATTTATTGCGACGAAGTCATTCCTGTTTGGTGAATATGAGCTGTTTATAATAACGACTATTCAGACCATCATTTTTCTAATCTTCTGCGAGATTGTTCCAAAAATAGTTGCACGATCAAAAGCGGAATCCTATTTAATGACTTTATCCTATTTAATCTCAATATTGATTATAATTCTAAAACCCGCTGTTTCAACTTCATTATTCTTCTCCAAAAGATTACAACAGATATTTAATCTTGATAAGTCAAGATCCTCTATCATTGGCTCAAGGGATGAAATAGGTCTATTATTCAAACTGGGGGAGAGGGAGGGGATAATAACCAATGATCATCAAGCCTTTGTGTCAGAGATCCTTTCCTTTAAAAAGATAACCGCTGAAGAGGTAATGACTCCTACAATAGACATTGTATCTATTGAGAAGAGGAAGAGTATTAGACAGCTGGTTTCCTTAGTGGAGAAAACCCGATTTTCTAGGATACCCGTTTATGATAAAAGAGTGGATAATATTATCGGATATGTTCATTACAGGGATATATTGCACAAAAAAAACATAGAAAAAATTGATGATATACTAAAAAAGCCATTTTATATACCAGCCACAAAGAGAATATCTGAGCTGCTTCCTGAGATACTTGAGAGTAAAACACACCTGGCTTTTGTGGTTAATGAATTTGGTGCGGTTGAAGGTTTGGTTACGAAGGAGGATATTGCCGAAGAGATTGTTGGGGAGATTCAGACAAGGGACCACCCTGATGAAGAATTAATAAAGAAGATTAGTGATAAGAAATATATATTAAGCGGAAGCCTGGATATCGATTACTTCCAGAAAGTGTTCGGTATTGATATTGATAAAAAGGGATTTGAAACAATTGCGGGTTTCATAAATTATTTTTCCGGGAAGATACCTGGAAAAGGCGATAGAATTGAATACAATGGATATACCTTTATTGTTGATGAAGCGACTGAAAAATCTGTAGAAAAAATATTATTAATAATGAAGGATGTATAGGTCGTTTTAAAACATTACCATGTTACAGAAAAAAACCTCTCACTCGAAGAGAGAGGGGATCTCATTACCTCACAATTGGCTAATGGTGATGACCAATAGATACTAAAACTCTCTACACCTGTAGCCGACATTTCTTACAGTTTCAATAATCGAGTTAAATTCATTTCCCAGTTTAACACGAAGTCGTCGAATATGAACATCCACCGTTCTAGTGCCGCCAACATACTCTGTGCCCCATATCTTGCCAAGGAGTTCCTTTCGTGAATATACAACCCCCGTATTCTGAACAAGATAGCGAAGAAGCTCAAATTCCTTGAATGTAAGTTCAAGTTTGATATTTCGTAAATAAACCGAATACTCCTTTAAATTAATTTTAATGCTCCCTATAGATATAATATTTTCATTATCAAAAGAACTACTTTCTCTGATAAATCTATTGAGCCGCACTAACAACTCACCCTTCCTGAATGGATATAGAATAAACTCTTCAAAAAACCATTCTATATCAATATTAGAAAGAAACTTAATCCTTAATATGAGTAAAACCGGTATTATTTGAAGCTTCTTTCTAATCCTGGAAAGATAAAATTGAATAACATCCCTTGAATCAAAAAAGTCAACATCAACAGCAAGAATTATAATCTCACCTGGATTAATAGAGTCTACTGACCTATAATTCCTAAGCCTAAAGCTTGGGATATTTACCTTGAACTCTTCAATTATTTCTGAATTATTCGATAATAATCCGATGCTACCTTCCAATTGTTTCTCCAGATAATAGATCCCTGAATATTTCAATATAACGCATAGCTATCGGTTCAGCATAAAAGTCAATAATCTTTTTGGAATTGTTTTCAGAACAATTATCATAAAACTCTTTATCTTTGTAGAATTTCAGAATAGCCTCAGAGCAGGCCTTAATATCTCCAACATCTATAAGAATGGCATTTTCTCCATTAATTAAAAAATCAGTCTGGCCTCCATGATTTGTGCACACTATAGGTAGTCCACAGTACATAGCCTCCATATAGACGATACCAAATCCCTCATGCATTGATGGCAAAATAAAAATATCTGATACTGAAAGATATTTATACTTTTCCTCATCCGATAGATACCCTAAAAAGTGAATTCTTTTTTCAAGTTTTAGATTTTTTACGAGATTCTCCAGATTTATCCTATCAGGTCCATCACCTACTATAAATAATTGTATCCTATCATCTGGTATCATGCTTATAGCATTAATAATAACGTCCATCGCCTTTCTTTTAACTAGTCTTCCTATTGTAATGAGAATGAACTCATCTGATTTTATCTTCATCTCTTTCCTGGTAATAACTGGTATTTCTGTCGGATGGTAAGCAAGGGGAACAATCTTAATCTCCTTCCAGGGTTTATAATACTTGATCGCATTCAGTTTTGTGTTACTCGATTGAGCTATAATTTCATCTGCACGATTTAAAATAAATCTTACGATTATTCTGAAAAAAACATTCCTATGAGGAGACATGCTTTTGCTTGGATCATATATATCCCCGCCGTGAAGTGAAAGCACATTTGGTGTATGAAACAACTTCCCGAGCAGATAACCAACAGGGCCTGATGGAACAGCAAAATGTGTATTAATAATATTATATCTGTTTTTTCTGAAAAGGCGCATCCCTATGATAAGGGCGCTCGGAAGAAATGATAGCATTGATATAAATGTTGCTGCATCTTTTGACTTTCTGAAAAAGGTTTTTGCCCTGTAGATGCTTATTTCATCCCTAACCTCGAATGGTTTTAATCTTTTAAAAGAAGAGGTTAGCACGTCAATCCTTGCCAATTTTCTCCATTCTTTTGCAAGATCGCTAGACGCTATACCACCCCCACCTCCCAACGGTGGAAATTCATAGTTAATAATTAATATTCTTAAATCTTTATTGTTCCCTTTTCCCATGTCTATTGTTCTCTTTTATTTCTATACAATTTAGTCAACTGCCTTTGCCAGTCGAAATCATAACAAGGTCTAATGTAATAACATAACAAACTTACATGCTGATGCTTATTATTGCAGGCCTATTTACTCATGTTTATAAAACAGACTCTACCTTAATGGTAGAAGATGCGGGGGGTATGTATATCATATTTTTCCAATATGATTATGTTAATATCAAATGAACATCTATATTCCCCTAATCTCACAAATTTGCGCAAAGGAATGAACGATTCTCTTGAATTCATATATAATCGAAGAGGGATAGGGTTTGTATTCTTGTAAAGAAGAATCAAGCGTTTTTCTGTTTGTAAATTGTTGAAGATAATACTTATTAACCGAGCCAATCTCCCTCTTAATGATCTTGAAATCATCTATTGTCACTAGGTCCGGGACACAGGTTGTTCTTAGTTCAAAGTCTAAACCTGATTCTTTAACGATCTGAATAGTAGCTTTTATTTTAGAAAAATCAACTCGCTTGCTGGTTACAAGCTCATATTTTTCTGGTGACGTTTTTACATCAATGGCAATATAATCTATGAGGTTTTTGCTCAGAAGTCTTTCAATAACCTCAGGTCTAAGACCATTGGTATCAACCTTTATGGATAGGGGTATCTTCTTTACAGATTCGATAAATGTATCAATCTTATTTTGCAGAGTTGGCTCGCCTCCTGTTAGCACGACTCCATCTATCAAACCGCGTCTTTTTTTAAGAAAGCATAAAACATCTTCCTCTTTATAAATCTGAAGACTTTTGCTATCCTTCGCAAGTTCAGGGTTGTGACAATAGCAGCACCTCAGATTGCATCCCCCTGTAAATAAAACAGAACATATCTTTCCGGGGTAATCAATCAGAGATGTTTTGAGAATTCCCTTTATATTCATAGAGATGTGTAGTTTTCGATCCCTTCAACTTTAGTTCCTTTCTCTCATAAAACTCTTCCTGTTTCCCTTTATTCCATTGATTGATAGGCCTGTAGTATCCCACAACCCTGGAATACACCTCAACTGGGATCTTTTTTCCCTTCTTCATCCTTTACTCCTTTATAAAAACATATTACATTGCTAATTTGCCATCAAAATCAAATTCCTCTGTTATAACCTCAATTCCATATAGATCTAGTTCTTCCCGGGTATGCTCATAAGGACAATATTTGTGAGATCCAGGAATGTAACCATGAATCGGACAGATGCTAAAGGTCGGCGTTATTGTGAAATAGGGTATTGTGTAATTCTGCGAAATTCTCTTTATTAGGACCTTTACAAGTTGAGGATCATCAATCTTCTCACCAATGAAGCAGTGAACCACCGTGCCACCTGTAAAGAGGGATTGCAGATCATTTTGATAATCGAGAAGGTCAAAGATATCATCAGTAACCCCGACTGGAAGATGGACTGAGTTTGTGTAATATGGCTCATCCACCCCTGAGGTAATTATATTAGGAAAGGCGGTTTTGTCATGTTTTGCTAATCTATAACTTACACCTTCAGCCGGTGTGGCCTCAAGATTATATAGATTGCCAGTCTCCCTCTGATAGTCCATTATTCGCTCCCTCATATATTGAAGAGCCATCACAGAGAACTCCTTTCCTTCTTTTGTCGATATATCCTTATTCATGAGATTCAGGCATGCTTCATTCATGCCAATAAGTCCAATTGTGGAGAAATGATTAATCCAATATTTACCCGTCCTTTGAAAAATATCCATAAGATAATATTTTGTATACGGATACAGATTATTCATGGAGAAGTTCTCTAAAACCTTTCTCTTAATCTCAAGTGCATCCTTAGCCAAATCCATAATGCTTGACAATCTGTTTAGAAAATCATCCTCACTCGTTGACTGATATGCTAAGCTAGGCATGTTTATTGTAACTACACCGATGCTTCCGGTGAGTGGATTAGCCCCAAACAATCCGCCCCCCCTCTTTCTTAGTTCTCTGTTATCGAGTCTCAATCTGCAGCACATAGACCTTGCATCCTCCGGATCCATATCTGAGTTTACAAAGTTGGCAAAATAGGGAGTTCCATATTTTGCGGTCAATTCCCAAAGCTTTTCCAATGATGGATTATCAAAATCAAAATTTTTCGTTATGTTGTAGGTTGGAATTGGAAAAGTGAATATTCTATGTTTTGCATCACCCTCTAAGAGGCATTCTATAAAGGCCTGATTGAATAGATTCGACTCCTCCTGAAATTCAGAATATTTCAAATTTTTCATCTTTCCACCCACAATAACATAATCCTCTGCTATATTTGAGGGTATATTGACGTCAAGTGTTACATTTGTAAAGGGTGTCTGAAATCCCACCCTTGTAGGAATATTCATATTGAAAATAAACTCCTGAAGACACTGCTTAATCTCTCTGTATGAAAGGTTGTCATATCTAATATAGGGAGCTAAATATGTATCCAGATTTGCGAAAGCTTGTGCACCCGCTGATTCACCTTGAAGAGTATAAAAGAAATTAACGATCTGCCCAAGAGCGCTTCGGAAATGCTTAGCCGGTCTGCTTTCCACTTTGCCCTTAACCCCTCCAAATCCTCTAATCAGAAGATCCTTTAAGTCCCACCCTACGCAATATGCTGAGAGCAGACCAAGATCGTGAATATGAAAATCGCAGTTAATGTGCGCCTGTCTAATCTCTGGGGGATATATCTTTTCTAACCAATATTTTGCGGTTATTGCTGAGGCTATGTGGTTGTTCAGCCCTTGTAGGGAATAGCTCATATTGCTATTTTCATTTACGCGCCAATCGGTTCGATCGAGATACTCCTCAACAAGCTTCATCCCTTCATCGAGAAGTTCCTTCCCTTCCCTTATCTTTCTATGCTGTTCTCGATAAAGAATGTATGCCTTGGCAACCTTGGCATGTCCTCTTTCAATCAATATCTTTTCTACGAGATCCTGAACCTCTTCAACAGTTGGAATCCTCTCGTCTTTATAGATCACCTCAAGGATGCCGACTACTGATGCGGAAACCATTTGTGCTGACTCCCTATCGCTTCCGCCTACTGCTTTTACAGCTTTATAGATAGCTGAGGTTATTTTCTCAGAATCGAAGGAAACAACCCTCCCATCTCTCTTTCGAATATGTTTAAGCTGGGTTATACTCTCTTCCATTATTTTTGCTCCAGGTTCTTAATTGTTAAAGGTTTCTGATCATCTGCTAATTGATATGTTTATATTATAGTAGAAAAAAATTAATAAAGGACGCACACTTCGAGGACCTAAATTCCTTCATCTCAACCATTGGGGAGGATGTTAGCATATTCTTTTCTTCTGAATTGAAACCGATTTTATGAAAGCTGAATATCTTTATACATGTCCTGACATTTCAGTCAATCAATTAATAATATTATGTCACAAAAAACATTGTACATCTCTAATGCAGTTGAAACACTCTTAGCTTGGGTGTAGGATTTCCATAAAGATTGTGTTTTTGTATTACTTTTATTAAATCATTGTGCCGATAAGAAAATCAGTAAAATATATTGTTTTAGATATGGGAAAAACCAATAATTACAGGAGAAGCTTACATGAAAAAAATAGCAATTTGTTTCGTCGTGTCATTATTATTTATCACCCTATCACCAATCATGGCAAACCTCGGGAATGACATTATTGACAAGATTAAACCCACTGAAAGCGATATCCCCAATGGCTTTATGTATGGGATAATACCCGATTATGCCAGGAAGATCCTTAAAGAAAACCCATGGGCTATGGATAAAAACGCAATTAAAAAACTAACGGACAAGATATACCCTCAAGGCGATTATAAAAAAATATCGAAAATCCATATGACAATCATGGCAAAGAAAGAAACACCTCATGGGGATGACATAGTCTGTTATATAATTCAATTTAGAGACCGCGCTTCAGCTAAAGTCGAAATTGAAAAACTAGCAGAGTTTGTTGAATTCAATAAAGATAGATCAATTGTAGTCACTAAGGAAAACATGGTAGTCTACCTTCATGTAGATGATGTCGAAAATTTTCACATTATACGAAAAATGTCAAAGAAAATAGAAAAAAATCTAACAGGTTTAATCAAAAAATAATACATTAATATAGATTTTTCTTTGTGAATAATTCCTCAAGCTCATCTGCCTTTGCTGCAATATAGGTTAAGGTTTTCATAAACTGTTGAGGATCACAATGGTTTAATAGAATTGAGTCCCTTAAGATTAGCGTCTCATCTAATAGTGCCATCGCTCCATAGTCAAAGGTTGAATTTAGCTTTAGGGAATATTTATACAGTTCAAATGAGTCCCTCTTTAACCTTGCTATAACAGAAAAGTAGTTAATAATTCTATCACCCGACTCATCTTTAGAAAGGGTTATCAATACCTCCTGTGTCCTATTATTATCAAACTCGATATTAGTGATATATGTATCGTCCTTATCCTTATGAAATTTGATCTTAAACTCACTTGCTATTGCTGCGATAAATCCATCAAAATAATCCATATCCCGATCCGGCCTCCTACAAAAGACTTCTAAGCATTTCAGGGTTTACATTACCCTGAGTTCTAATAGCAATGTTAGGATTCTCTATAAGTTCCCTTCCAATCTGTCCCAATGATTTTGAGTAGTCTGTATTTGGATTATAATAATAATTACTCATAGGATCAATAATAGTATTCCTTGCATTACTTAGCAAATTCTCAACTAATATGGCCTTATTGCTCAGGTTGTCCGATAAAATGTCTATTCTATTTAACTCAGGCCTTCCTCCTGATTCTAGCTCAGAAGATAATATATTTAGTTTATCAATTTCACTCTTGATTGGCGGCAGACTGTTAATAATATCTTCATCACCATTCCCGATTCCTCTGTTTTCAACATTAGCCAAGTCCACAGTATTAACCATTCCTTCATTCATCTCACTAAGCGAGATTTTAATACTCGACATTACCTCACTGAATTCAGTGTATTCGATTTTCCCTCCTGTGATAGCCTCTGAGGCAATATTTCTCAACCTTGAGGATATCTCAAGGGCTTTATTAATAAAGACTTGGGCCATATTGGCTATTATAAAGGCATCTATTAACTCCCTACCCCTTGAAGCATTTGTTGAAACTGATTCATGGATCTGTGGGGTTATTCTATTAGAATTCGCTACTCTCTTATCAGGTGGGGCTACTCCTGCCCCCCTTCTCCCATATAAAACCTCATAAACGTCTGCATTAATTTTCATTTATAACTCCCTCCCTTGACTTTATTCTATGTCTTCATTATAATATACCCCTATGAGTGATATTTTGGTGTATGAAATATTGCGTTATAATACTCCATACCCCTTTAATTCTTATATGATAATTAAAACATTGTATAATGATCCCTCCAATTTGTGGAGATATCTTTATTAATTATGTAAATGCATTGGACAATATATATTGTAGGTACTAAAATTCATTAGAATACTAATGGTAGTATATCACTTGAATAGTGTCAATTTGTTTGTGGAAGATTTTTTGCTTTTTGTATATAATTAATAGTTGAAGTAAAGATACTAATATCCTTGAAAGGATGTATAGAAATTCTTCCTCTAATATCCAAATTCATATGAAACGACATGTTAATATAATTATTATAATACTATTCCTCTCTTACATAGCATGCGGCAATAGTAATGAAGGAAACAAGGTGTCAATCGAGCAGATCAATAGTGATAACTCTAATAACTATAGGTATATATTCAGAAAATCTATTTCAAACGATAGATTAAGGGAGAAAAGGAATAAAAGGGATGCCTTTAAAGACTGACCTTTTTGCGATATAACTGAAAGAAGGGATAGGATTAACCCTTTATTAAAAACGATTATAACAAGGTTCGATGATGTTTCCCGATAAAAAACAACATATAATAACAAACAGGAAATCTAATTCACACTTTCAAATACATTAATTTATTAAAAGAAGCCGCTTCCGACAAATTCAAATCTTTTATGAATGGACCTTTTACAAACAAATTGATAAAACCATCTGCTTGATAGAAAAAACCCCTTATATTTTAGGGATGATTTCAGCAATATTAAATCTGAATCCTCTCTTAGAAAAAAGCCACGAATATTGGAATGCTGGATGGGCGAGACTACTGAATAGATTGCATTGCCTTCTGAGATATATCCCTTAAAATAGTGTATATCCGTTTTTAGGTATGAATGAAGAAATACCTCAAACCCAACACCAAATAATTTGGAGGAATTTACATTATTACCACTCTGATAGGTGTTATATAATCTGAGCTTCAGGAGTTTTGAAATTTCTAATCTAGTCGATTCTCTTAATTGAAATTTCTTTTCACTATCATCTGACTTCTTCTCAATCCTCCTGAGAATAATATTCAAATCCTTAAAAAAACCATATGAATAGTGAAGATATATCCTCTCCCTTTGAGTATTTGGCAATTCATCATATCTTGAACTCGTTACTGATGATTTCTTTTGCGATGATATTGAGGTTCCTATCTTGAGATTTCGAAATGGCCTAAGCTCAGCATCAAAGAACCACCCTTTTTCCGGATAATCCTCACCTACAGATGAGCTATAGGGGGAGTAGTATTCAGGGCCCACATCCTTCCCAATAATCGAAATGACAAGAAACGGAGGTGTAAATATAATCCCATGTAGATAGCCGTATCCATATATATTATCACTTACATTTTCTTGTATCTCACTTATTTCATTTTTCATCTCTCTATTGGCAACGGATCCCTCAAAGAAAATAGAAATAAAATCATCTCTATATTCTGAAACGAAACCGCATCCCAACAAACTTGAGATACCATAGGATTGATCTCCAGTTTCATCAAAATCCCAAAGAATCTCCCCACCGCTAACAGATTGCAGATCAGCAGACAAATAGTAGACTTGGAAAAAGAATAGATCCATCGCGCTAAGAGACAACATTGCGCCATGAGTATGCATATCTATTGGCTCATTATGGTTATATTCCTTTGTAAGTTTATAATCTATTGCATCCATACTGCCGGTGGTTTTGCCAACGTTATATGAATTCTCATCTATGAACCTCTCCTTTATTGAGTAGAATATATTTAAAGACAGCTTTATTTCTGATATCTCTTCCTTCAGTGAAGCGCTGAGACCGTTAAATGCAAAGATTGGATTTCCACTTCCGCATGGCTTGAAGACATCCCTAGAGGCAATATTCATCCTCGGTGAAAAAACGTCAGGATCGTATATCCTCTTTCGTCCAACCATAAGTCCGTATCCAAAGTTGACATAATAATTTCCGATAATAAAAGAAGCATAAGGGGAGATGTCGCCTAAAGCGAGGCTGTAGGTATATTTATTATCATTATATTTGTCTATATGGACATAGGCAAACCGCAGGCTGCTATCATTGCTGAACACAACCTTAAACTTCTCTCTATAAAACGTTCTTTCAATTTCGCTATAATCTATTGAATCCTTCCTATACTCGCTTTGAATATAGTATTCCGGCCTCACTATAATCTCTGAGCTTATCACGACCATTGGACTAAGGATGATAGAGAGGAGGGAAACGAATATAGGCAATATCAATATAAGATATCGTTGCATATCTCTATTATTAAATCCTTCTCCTCAATTAAAAGATCAGATATATTCTCTATCTCAAGAATAATCTCTTCTCTCCTCTTTTCTCTGGAGAGTTCAGCTATCCTTAGAGCTGTGGATGCGCTTATTCCGGATTCCAATAGCATTTGAAATAGCATTTTCCTAGTTTCTATGTTGTAAGGACGATGAGATCGTTTCTTGTATTGAAGCCTTTTATATTTAATGGCTTTACTATCATCCTCATTCGTCTTTCTCTCTGACTTTTTGGCAAGTCCACATATATATCTATCGAGTTTATCAACCTCACCTGCAGTCAATCCAATCTGGAAAAGCGCCTTTCGGGTGACCGGACCAATGATATTTCTGTATTTAATGATTCTCTCAGCAATCTCTTTGGTGAGCAAGGGTATATCCCTTAATTCATCAATAGTGCAGTTGTTTACATTAACCCTCTTAATGGTTTTGGGTATACTACGTCGGTATATCCTTTTATTGTAATTAACCTGATTAAAGGGCAGATTGTGGCTCGTAAGTGTGATTCCCACTGAATGGGTTAAGCCTAGGTACGGATGATGCCTCAACCCATATGAGAATCTTATTAGATTATATAGAAAAACAATTGCAGCGGCAAAGGATGACATCTCTCTGGAATATCCTGCTTTAATACTTAGAGAGGAGAGCAGGTTTGTTGACAGGGTAAAGGTGTTAATATAATTATAATATAGTTTATTTATATTCCAGGCAAACGAAATCCCCAAGACAGGATGAATGGAGATGCCGAAGCATTTGTCAGGATAAAGAATGTCTTTCCTTTCCTGATTGAATATGGAGTTAATGTTTTCTTGTTGATAACTTACATTTATCCATCTAAAGGGCAGGAAGAGAAGCGACGCCCTAAAATCGGTTAGACCCTCTCTGAAATGAAGTTCCTCGGTATTTATATACAGACTGTAATAGGACATCCCAATCCCAGAATAAAGAAACCTGCATACCCTATACCCGAGGTTAATATTTAGGATATCCTCTCTGTATTCCTCAATTCCAAACCTGCTCCATCCAAGCTGAAGGCCGATGTTATTAAAGGCAGATCCTATCCGCAAATCCCCTGAGTTCATCTCTTCCATTGAGTAGGGCATTTCATATATCGCGCTTATATAAGTTACTTTCCATATGGGCAGATATGCCGGATTGGAGAGATGCCCAAAAGCAGAAGATTCCGAAACAGCATTGTTATATGGGAAGAGAGAGGATGGATGGGTTTTATATTCAAATGATAGAAATAGGGTTTTTGCCAAGATAAATGAAAGGGCAATCATCGTCATTTGTATTTACTCAAAATAATGAAGATACGATCTGATTCAGTCTTCTTCAGCATTTTGCTTGTGGCTTCTATATATCCGATATAGAGGCCTGTGCATGCTCTTCTATTCTGTCCCTTCAGATTCCAATTAAGGTTAAGTCTTCCAGGATGAACATCCCTATAAAGCGGAGATTCATAGATAAGCATTCCTATAGAAGAAAATATTCGGAGTCTAATGCTACATCTTTCATAGACAAACAATCCAATCTCGCCAGCACCAAGAAGAGGGTGCCCGGGAATAATAGTTATTCTCTTCTTTAGAGATCTGAATAACCTTCCTTTGCCTAATACACCACCTGAAAGGATATTCTCTCTACCAGGAGTCTGAAATTTGGTGATTTCAAAATCATCCTGTGAGTTGTTATCAATCGAATTTTTTCTTGATATGCTGCTGTAGGATGAGAGACCACCCGAACCAATATATATCATGCTCTCTTGCGGATCAGGGCCATCAGATTCCAACCACTGCCCGTAATTCTGAGCATCCCGAACATATGACCAGATTGTATCATTTATGCTTCCATCCCTATTTGAATATGCTACAAAGTCTATTATGCCCCCATTTGACGGATCGTCATCAGCATCTATTGCAACCACACAATCACTATTCCACAGGCTGCCATAATAGTTATTGCAATAGACATCAATATATCCGTTCTTATTAGTATCCCCTGTCAGGTCTGACTCATCTGATTTGTTAGCCTCTGTCAGATGGATTACTAAAAATCTATCGTCATATGGTGTCTCAGGTCTATCATAGCTATATATATGTATTGGATCTGAACTAAGTCTTTGGTTATCTCCATAGTACATAGTGACATATAAAGGTGATACATCTATCTTTTCCCTATCCTCGCTATGCAGGAATATCTCAACCCAATCATCGCCTGATGTAGCACAAGCAATCTCGTTTATCAGAAGTCCGGCAAAGGCAGGTATTGTCAGCATTATGTACAGCATCAATATAATTACTGCTTTTATCACTAAGGAAACTCTCTTTCATTAGATCAAATGCTTTTTGCTTCCTGAAATAATGAATAAAAATTGAAGTAATAATAAAGTCAACTATTATATAATAATTAGAGATCAGTTCATGTAATCATATAAAAAAATTAACTATTTGGATATTTATCTTACTAAAAGATTTAGATTTGGCGAATAAAGGTAGTAAAGAAATTATACATTTGAATATAATTAGGAGGGGATCATAAGCCGAATTCTGTTTTTGCAGCCATTTATCTTGGGTACATGTTGCCATGTGCCTCTTTGCGATCTACCCACAACCTCGAGCGGGCAACTCTCAAAGGGTTGTTTACTTGATCTTGCACCGGGTGGGGTTTACACTGCCGCCTGTCTCGCGACAGGCGCGGTGAGCTCTTACCTCGCCTTTTCACCCTTACCAGAAATTGATTCTGGCGGTATTTTTTCTGTTGCACTTTCCGTCGCCTCACGACGCCTGGACGTTATCCAGCACCCAGCCCTGCGGTGTTCGGACTTTCCTCACCGCCTGATCCTGAGATCAGGCAAGCGCGACTGCTTGTTCCCCTCCAGAAATAGTGGATTATAATTATTCTTTATGTTATTTAACTTCAATAAAATGCCCTAAATAATCAAGAAAAATTTATATTGACAGCTAATAGGTCTATCTTGTTAATAACAGTCATTCCCTAATAACAAAGACTCATATGAAAAGTACTACAGATGATTAGCTCGTTGATGAGAGAATCAATCTTTATAATTATAAATCGATAAATGAAAAAAAAGATTCAGATTAATCCTTTTAAAACAAGAGGACATTTTGGAAAATTTGGTGGGAGATATGTCCCAGAGATGCTTATCCCTGCCTTGGATGAATTGGAAAAGGCCTATTTAGAAGCTAAAGCTGACAGGCATTTTAAAGAAGAATTAAGACATACCCTAAAGGTATACTCTGGCAGACCAACCCCCTTATATTTTGCTGAGAATCTGACACGGCATATTCAGGGGGCCAAGATTTATCTGAAACGGGAGGGATTGGGACATACTGGATCTCATAAAATCAATAATGTAATTGGACAGGCGATTCTTGCTAAGAGGATGGGTAAGAAAAGAATTATCGCTGAGACTGGGGCAGGACAGCATGGACTTGCCACAGCAACTGCTGCTGCTAAATTTGGATTTATATGCGAGATATTCATGGGACAAACCGACATCAACCGTCAGAGGCCTAATGTATTCTGGATGGAACAGCTTGGTGCAAAGGTTACACCCGTGACAACTGGAAATATGACCCTCAAGGATGCTGTAAACGAAGCAATACGAAATTGGATAGAGACTTTGGATACAACGCATTTCCTTATCGGTTCAGTGTTAAGCGCTCATCCATACCCTGTAATAGTTAGAGACTTCCAATCAGTTATAGGCAGGGAGGTAATGGTGCAGATGAAGCAGATGGAGGGCAGAGTGCCAGATTATCTTGTTGCCTGTGTTGGGGGTGGAAGCAATTCCATTGGTCTATTCTATCCATTTCTGAATTATGAAAATGTAAAGATGATTGGTGTTGAGGCGGGTGGTCATGGAATAAATACCAATAAGCATGCTGCAAGATTCGCAAAGGGCAGAGAGGGCATGGTGGAGGGGTTTCGATCATTGTTTCTGCAAAACAGTGATGGGCAGACGCTGCCAACTCATTCTGTTGCAGCAGGCTTGGATTATCACGGAGTGGGTCCTGAACATGCCTATCTCCACTCAGTTGGAAGAGTACAGTATGAATATGTTACTGATAAAAAAGTAATTCAAGCCCTTAAGCTATTAATTAAATCTGAGGGGATAATACCAGCCCTTGAATCTTCTCATGCCTTGGCAAAGGGTATTGAGATAGCAGGAAATTTAGATAAGAATAAGACGATAGTTGTTAATATTTCTGGTAGGGGTGATAAGGACATATTCCTTATTGCGGAGGCCCTGAAGGATAAAGAATGGATATCCTTTTTAAAATCCAAGGTTGATAAATCAGAATTTACCTTGATAGATGACCAATGAGTTCTCCTAAAAACAATAAATCGATTATGACGCATATCGTTATCGGCTATCCAACAATGGAGGATAGCATTGAATTGATCACTGCAATGACAGATGCGGGTGTAGACTATATAGAGTTGCAGATTCCCTTCACCGATCCTATTGCAGATGGAAGGACTATTCTTAATGCTAACCAGGTTGCTCTGAAAAATAATATGAGTGTTTCAGATTGTTTCAGATTTGCTCAAGAAATGACCAGCTCCTTTGAGGCTATAGATTTTCTTTTTATGACATACTATAATATTGTTTTTAATTCGGATGTTGAAAAATTTATTAAAAGATCGAAGAGGGCCGGATTATATGGCCTGATAGTTCCTGACATCCCGCCAGAAGAGGATAAAGACAACTTTTATCCAATGTGTAATACGTATAATTTACACCCTGTTCCGGTGTTTTCTCCTACTACAGTCGAAGAGAGGTTATGGAGGATAAGAGAGATCGCTACAGGTTTTGTCTATTGCACATCAAGGATTGGGATTACAGGCGCTGGGAAGAAACCTCATGATAATTTAAGAGACTATATACTCAATGCAAAAAAAATTATTGATCTCCCAATTGCAATTGGATTTGGAATAGACAGCGTTAAATCAGCTAATGCCATTGCAGAGTTTGCTGATATTATTGTGATTGGCAGTAAGCTAATCAACATAGTTGATGAATCGGGAAGCTGTTTTGGAAAGAATGTATACAAATTTTTGTATAAAATAAAAAAATCCCTATCCTAATCCAGAGAGCATAGACATAGCTTTATATTTAAAATCATGCGGATAATAGAATTCATCAGATAATAAAAATAATGAGAAATGAAATCTATTTTTTTATGATTGGTCTCCTTTGAATCCTTTACAATTAGTACTTTCATTATAATATCTTTAACTGATAATAATTAATTTTGGTGATAATAAAATTGGTTTTACTTAAATAAAAAACCGTGTTAAAATAATTATGGATAAGAATATTTTATATGTACATCAGTGAGTCCTAATTGATCTTAGTTGTATATCAATTATAATGTAAACGGGGAGAATACCCAAACAGATGCCTATAACCTTAATAAGAAAAGAGAATCGGTTTTATCCTGATCCCAAAAGAGTAATCGCGCGTTTCTTTATGCCAGGGAATAAAAGGTCTGAGACAATTATTCAAAAAGTATTAAATTTAACGGAGGAACAGGTACAAGCTACACTCAACCAAGTATTAAGAAATTTTTCTAAACGTCATCGTAATATAACAATCATTTTTGAAAAGTACTTCAACAGAATAAAATATTTATTTCATAGCATGAATATTGACCCTGACTCCTTGCCAAAGGAAAGGCAATTACTAATTGGATCATACTTTACAATGGAGTATTCAATTGAATCCTCTGCTTTTTTTAATCCATCAATTGTAGAAGATCCAGATCAGGGTGATTTAGAGGAAGGACAAAGAAGAGTAATAGTAAGTTTTCGCGCCACTGGCGAGGGTCATATCTCATCCATTGTGTTTAGAAGCGGCATCATTGACAAGGACAACAACCTGCAGTTTCAACCAACGGGTAAGCTGGTTGATGTGCCGGAAATAATTAAACGTCATGTCTATGAAAAAAAAGACTTCTTAAAAAAAATTAATGAGATGAATATTCATGAAGAAATTATTGGCCATGAAGAAATTGTTGGCATTGTTATGGATAAAATGAAAAATACATTTAATTACAGTGAACTACAAGCAGTCATTGACGATACCATTGATGACACCAGATTTAATAATGGCATCAGAAAAGTTATTCAAGAGATTAAATGGTTAGCGAGTTCTCATTATGAAATCACCTTTTCACTTGATACCGCAATTTCTGAGAGAGTGATATTCCCGATATCATATACCGAAAGTCATGGTATTGAAGATGCCAGATTTGTCAGGTTTGTGGATGATGATGACACTGTTACCTATTATGCCACTTATACGGCTTATAGCGGACATAACATTCTGCCGCGGTTATTAGAAACAAAAGATTTTTATCATTTTAAAATATCGCCTATTCATGGAGAACAGGCTCAAAATAAGGGGATGGCGCTCTTCCCTCGTAAAATTAATGGCAAATATGCGATGATCTCCCGCATAGATGGCGTGTGCAATTATATTATGTTTTCTGATAATATCAATGTTTGGGAAGAGACCTGTAAAATACAAGATCCAATGTATCCATGGGAATTTATTCAAATTGGAAATTCAGGATCCCCCATTGAAACAGAAAGAGGATGGTTGGTTATTACACATGGTGTGGGTGCAATGAGAAGATATTCTCTTGGGGCAATACTTCTTGATTTGGATGATCCCACCAATGTAATAGCAAAGTTAGATGAACCCATTTTAGTGCCAAACGAGGAGGAGAGGGAGGGTTATGTTCCAAATGTTGTTTATTCCTGTGGATCAATTATTCATAACAATGAACTGATTATTCCATATGCTATGGCAGATTATGCCTCCACCTTTGCCAGCATTCCCCTTGATGATCTATTAAATAAACTATTAAATCATCGATGAATGAAGACTCACTGATACTAATTTCACTGCATATATGAGAAATATGTTTAAGGAGACAACAATCAATATTGTTACTTTCCTAATACTCCATTATAAACCTGTATATAATCATCTACCATTTTTTCCTGACTAAACTTGTTAGTTGCCCATTCTCGACAATACCTGCGCTTAATTGTATACACCTCCTGAGTAGCATCTACCGCCTCATCAATATTGTTTACCAAAAATCCGGTTTTGCCATGTATTATCAACTCAGGCATTGAGCCTTTATTAAAGGCAACAACCGGAGTACCGCAGAGCATTGATTCAACAACACTTAATCCAAATGGTTCAGCGAAATTTATCGGATGAAGCAGGGCGTAGGCTTCTCCGAGTAATTTATTTCTCTTCTCAGGACCGGAGTGTCCAACAAATACAATATCATCATTATTAATGAATGGTTCTACCTTTTCATCATAGTATCTCTGATCTTGGATGATTCCGGAAATGATGAGCCTCATGCCGGATTTTTTTGCAATTTGAATGGACTCATATGTGCCCTTATCATGATGAATCCTTCCAAAATATAATAAATAATCACCAGTCCCTTCGTTAAGGATAAAATCCTCTATCTTAATTCCATTATATACAGTGGCAATATAGTTTAATTCGGAACTGCGATCAGAATTGCTGATGGAAACATAAGAAACTGAATCATTGTATTCTTTGTATACCGGAATAATCTTTGGTGATGAGAACCCATGTATGGTTGTTAACATGGGAGTGTTTATTAGTCGCGAGTATGTAAGAGGCAAAAAATCGTAATTATTGTGAATAATATCAAAGCAATCAGCATGCTCCATTATATGTCCAATATGCATACATTCCCATACCTTGGGATCTATGCTTTTATCCTCTTCATATGGACGTTTTGTAATATATTCCAGTTTCCCTTGTGTTAAGGAGTCCCCAGTAGCAAAAAGCGTTACATCAATCCCCCGTGAAATTAGACCCTCTGCAATATTAGAAGCAACCTGCTCCCAGGGACCATAATGGCGCGGCGGGGTTCTCCAGCAGATTGGCGCTAAAACTGCCACTTTCATGCTACAACGCAGGCCTCGAATCGTTGATGCAGAGATTCACGAGATCGTCTAACATGGCAGCGCCAACACACATAACCTTATCCGCCCCTCCCCAGTATATTTTCACTGTGCCGTCATCCTCAGGTACTGCACCGCAGGTAAACACCACATTATGGACATAGCCTACAACCTCATACTCCTCCTCTGGCTGTAATATCCATTTATCGCCAACACCAATTATTTTGGATGGATCATCTAAATCATGAAGCGCTGCGCCTAACCTATAAATACAGCCATCCATTGTTGGGAATACGCCATGATAAATGCTCAACCAACCCTTCTTTGTCCTGATTGGCGGGGCTCCGGGGCCAATCTTCATTTCGTCCCAGTGATACTGTAAAGGTTTCATTATCACTTTGGAATTTCCCCAGTATCTTAAATCTGGAGAATAGGATATCCATATAGACCATGGACTGATCTCGGAGTGAGGTCTGTCAAGGCGAACGTATTGCCCATTAATTTTTTTTGGAAATATAACTACATTTCTATAATCAGCCTCAGTAATTAGAGATACCCTTTCAACATCCTTAAAATCCACTGTCTTCGCCAATCCTATGCGCACACCATGTCTGGAATAGGCGCTGTAAGTAATCAAATATTCATCACCCATAAAGGTTATGCGCGGATCCTCTACCCCGTATTCTTCATATTCTCTAAACACGCCTCTAGTTGCAGGCGTCATAAAGGGTTTTTGAGCTACACTGAAATTATATCCATCATCACTTTCTGCTAATCCTATAACACATCGTCCATTATGTAAATGTGAACGAAATAATAGTATATATTTATCCCTATATTTTGTTGCTCCTGCATTGTGTACAGTCGCAACAGGATAAGGAATATCATCCTTTGTTAATATTGGATTTTTTTCATACCTTTTAACAAATAACATTATTTTACACCTCGTATCTCCTGCTCATATGCAAAAAGAACAGATAAGTGGGCTATTTGATAAGATATGGTGCTCTCGGCACCCTGATTCCTATTAACGCCATAACTCTCCAAACCATCACAACATCCATTTGTTTCAAAATCATATAATGGAATTCTCAAATCATTTTCACCATGAAACCACATAAAGGAGGTAATCATTCGATTAATGTAGATCTTATCCCTGGTTACAACATAGGCCTGATAATACATCAATACCATAGCCATGGCATCAACCGGCTGTTGAGCAAATTGGGAACATTCCTCGCCCTTTACATACCATTTTTCATTACCCACCAGTGAAAAATATCCATCTCTAATAATAATCTTTTCGAGAAATTCCATGGATTCCTTTGCAACTTCTAGAATCTTCTCATCCCCGGTAATCTCATAGGCGTGAAATAGAGAGAGAGGTATAATACCATTGTCATATAAAAGCCTTGGCTCGAACCAATGCCATTGGCTATCCTTATTGCGATTATACTCATCAATGATCATATTTATAAGCTCACTAAGAACCTTGTTCATGCCTTCATCATTTGTAAAACGGTGTAGATAATGACAAATTCCAATTATTGTATTTGCCCTTCCCCTTAAAACCTTCAATTTTGTAAATTTTGGATAGGCATTAATAAACATTTCATTAGCTATCTGGAAATATGCGTCATTTGGCGCATATTGAACAAGATAGCCTAGAGCCCAGATTGTTCTACCGAAGGTATCTTCAGATCCGATATCATCAAGAAAATCCCTACTAAAACTCAAAAAGTTTTTGAATGTGCCATCATCATTTTGCATATAATGAATAAAACTTAAATAGACCGGCAACAACTCTAACGCAACCTGATCCTTCTTCTGTCTGTAAGCCATTATCGTCATTAATAGGGCTCGGGCATTATCATCAAGGGAATAACCCTCTTTTAGATTTGGGATGCTGTATTTGGCATGTTGAATAATGCCGGTATCATCAGTTAGTCTCTTAACATGGGTAATGCTAAAGGCTGGCAGTGATAAAGGATTGATAATTATCTCTTCCTTTAGCTTATTACATGTATATGATTTTAATGAATTTGAGATGAGCTTGAGATATTGAATTCCAATTACAGGCCAGATCGTTTTTCGACCATATCTATAAGCTTTTTTCTTTAACTTCAGCAATTCTGAAGGCTTGTCTAATAATTCATTCAGAATATCAGCAAGCGCGTTTGAGTCTCCAAAATCAAATAGTTTCCCCCTTCCATCTGCTAAAAGTCCCTTTGCATGCCAGTATGGGGTGGAAATTACTGCTGTGCCAGCCCCTACAGCATATGATAGAGTACCGCTTGTTATCTGTGTCTCATCTAAATAGGGTGTGACGTATATATCAACTGCAGATAAGTAGCCAAACAATTCCTCATTAGTCACATAACGGTCATTGAAATATACATTATTCCTTAAATTATTCTTCTCCACTAAGCGTTTAAGATAATTCCTGTACTCCTCTCCCGTTTCTCTTAACACTATAGGATGAGTCTTGCCCAATATTATGTAAATGACTTCCGGATGCTTCTCCACAACTCTTGGCAATGCTTGAATAACAGTTTCTATGCCCTTATTTCTATTAAGAAGTCCAAAGGTGAGCAAGGATTTCTTGTTTTCCAGATTATATTTTTTTTTATTGTGCTTGCTATGCGTAAAGCTAATATCAGGGACACCATGCTCAACAAGAGCGATCTTCTCTTTAGGCACATTGTATATATCTGTTAAAAAATCAATCGCCAGGTTGCTCATTACTACGACCTTCATTGCCTCTTTACCGATCTCATGCACAATTGCTTTTTGACTGTAGGTTGGTTCCTTCAATATAGTATGAAAAGTAACAATTATTGGAATATTCAACCTATGAATTAAGGGCAAAATGTATATTCCACATTCCCCGCCAAAAATTCCAAATTCATGCTGTAGTAGACAGACATTAGCATCACTGAAATTGATATACTTCGCAGCCTTTAGGTAATCAGCCTGTTCTTCCTGCCTAATTACCTGCTTTACCTCCTCCGGATAATCGTAGTTCTGATCTCCATCATTCATTGCAATTATATAGGCATCAGCTTTAATGTTATTTTTCTTATCATTATTAATCATTGATGATACCAGGTCTCTGGTAAATGTTGCAATTCCGCACTGCCGTGGAACATAATTACCAATACATGCAATCTTCATCTTTCTCATGTTTATGCCTTTAGATTAGTGAAATAGCCCTGAACACAACATTTTACCTGAAGAGAAAAATTTTCTTCAGGAATGCCTTATGTTAATAATTAAATCGAGTATTATGAAAAGAGATATTTGTAGATACTATGACTATGCATCCTCTAATATCATTCAAAGAGGAGAGTAAGTACTAAAATTGGTCAGTCATATTTAATCATAATCCTTGTTTATGTCAAGGAAATGAGCAAATTGATAATCGATATTTGTAAGAAATAGTAATATCCATGTAAGATCAAATCTAACTAGGCTTTGATCCAATGAAAATAACTGTGTCCAGCATAGAGTGAGGGTATATATCATCAAAAACATCTAACTTAATTAATGAAAACTTGGATAAGTATTCCTTTAGATTATCCACCGTAAAAAAATGGATGGGCAGAATTCTTTGCTCATTTATAATGAGGTTATTGAAGCTTTTTTCAGAGATATCAGTTCCATTGACATTGCCTTCTTTATCCAAAAAGGATTTAAGAAAATAATCATCTTTTCTTTTTGAATAGGATGTTGTAAGCACAATGATGCCATCTTTTCGTAAAACGTTAAAAATACCCTGTATCGTAGGCTCTATCATATCAGTATTAATATGCTGGATAACATGATTACAGATAACAACATCAAAGTAATCATCCTGAATTCCGGCCTTCAGGAAGGGAGATTGTACAAATGTAACATTTGAAATGTTATTATTGTGAACATTATACTTTGCAAACTCCATTCTTATCTTATCAGGTTCAAGTGCTATAACCCTATTAAAATACTTTGAGAATTTAACTGTAAGCCTTCCATCGCCGCATCCCACATCCAATAGCTTGTTGAATCTGTTTCTCTTGAACATTTCCTCAGCATATGAAAGAATCGAGTCTTCTGATTTTTTCCAAAATGTTAGATCTGGATCTTTTGAGTGTGCTAGTGAAAGCGTTATCACATCAAATACATCAGGATAAAAATATTGTTTCTCTGAGTCCATATTATTTAATCTTACAGCCATCTGATCGAGTGAAAATTTCTAATGTATAGGATTCATAAAATATTCCACATGGCATGTGGCAATATACACTATTTGCTCAAGCTTATTAACTTGATAAATTTAAAGTCAACGAAATTTTATTCGATGGAACAATAATGGTGGGAGGGAAAAGTAAATTAAAATTTATAACCCTATCTTGTTCATCATTATTTCAGAAACAGTATAGGGATCAATTTCCCTTTGTATGATTTTTTTCACATATTCTTGAACAAACTCTTCCCCAAGTTTGTCATCTTTCATAATACGTCTTTCTACCCTTTCCTTAAGGAGGTCAAGCAATTGCTCTTTTCCATACACCTTTTGCAATTTGAGGTCAGCATCCTCAAGATATTTTCTGTGCTTTTCAATACCATCAATAAAGTCTTCAACCCCTTCCCCCTTGGCAGCAATCGTCTTATACACATCTGGATGCCATTCTCTTTCATCAGCCCCCATATTCAGCATATATTCAACATCCCTTAATGTCTCTTCAACCCCCTCATGATCAGCTTTGTTGACAATGAAGATATCCCCTATCTCCATAATTCCAGCCTTCATAGCCTGAATAGTATCTCCCATTCCTGGAGCCAGAATGACTACTGTTGTGTAAGCTGTCTTGACTATATCCAATTCAACCTGTCCTACTCCAACAGTTTCAATGATAATTATCTCTCTTCCCATAGCATCCATAACATATGCAGCATCTCTTGTCGCTTTAGATAATCCACCAAGATTGCCTCTAGTTGCCATACTCCTAACAAAAACGCCCTCTGGATCCATTTCGTGTTCCTGCATTCTTATTCTATCACCCAATAACGCCCCCCCTGAAAAGGGGCTAGATGAATCAACTGCTATAACACCAACAGTTTTGCCTCTATCTCTGAATATTTTAATCATTTGAGATACAAGTGTGCTCTTACCAACCCCCGGAGAACCTGTTACTCCTATTAAGTAAGCATTTCCTGTATAAGGGAATATTTCCTTAATGATATTAGCCGCCTCTTCCCTGTCATTTTCAATCATTGAAATCATCCTGGCTGCTGATAAAATGTTACCCTCTAAAATACCTTTCTTTATATCCACTATTCAATCTCCTATTCAGGCTAAATCCCTATCCCTAAGATAGGGATCAAGGCTAAATGTTTGAAGTAAAATGTCAACCCAAAATGTAAAAAATAATGTCACTTCAACATTACAAAAAAAGTAATTAAATATAAAAATTTTAACTTTTTTACTTGACTAATCATGAACGAGTGCTTATCTTGATAAGATTTTACTAAGATAATAATTATAGATCAGAGGAAAATTATTGTCCTTAATTGACCTTTCATATCGATTAATTATTGTTAAATGAATATTTATCCTAAAATTATAAGGGGGACAAAATGAACAACAAAAGGCTATTCGTGGATAATATTGATTATGCTGTAACCCCAGGAGATTTGGAAAAACTATTTTCACATTATGGGGAAGTCAGGGATGTCAATATAATTGAAGTTAGAGGTTTTGGATTTGTTGAAATGTCCAGCAGCCCACAAGCTCAAAAGGCAAGAAATGCATTGAATGGTTTCAAATTAGAAGGAAGAAATATAAAGGTGAATAATGTAATACCCTTAAGACGAGGAGTAAATAAAAGGGCATTGGCATCTTAGGGATTTAGATCTTATTTTAGATAGGAAAAAAGATGAAAGCTCCTATAGTTTTTATCACAAAAAGATACATATATGCCTTCATTCCTATTTGACCTTGGAGTGCGGATATATATGTATCTTATATATAACTTACAAAAACCGTTTAATCCTGCTTCAATTCATCAGAAATTACATTACCTTTACGCACCCATAGGTTTCGTGGTAAAAGAGAGAAACTAATAGATCCAATTGCAAATCGTGCAAAAATAAATCCTGTTTCCCACAATAGGCTAAAGGCCAATATGACTGCTTCCAGTGATTTTATATCAAGGTCGCTCTCTGCATAACGTACTATCAGCCACACCATTGCAGCTTGAGTGGTTCCCATTCGCATTACAGTAATGGGTATAGAGCCGATAAACCAGACCAATGGAAGCATTACACTGAGTTCAATTAGCGGTACATAAATGTGAAATGCCCTAAGAGCAAAATATATACAGATTATTCCAACTACAAACATAACACACTTAACCAAGCCTACCTGAATATATAATAATGGATGAGCCTCACGAAAGGAGGCCAATAATTCATTCTTTTTAAACCATTCTAGACCATTTGAATGTGGCAATATCCATAAAAAAAAGATCAAGAAGAATATTATTGCCATCCATGAAAGGACTATAAACTTTACCAGATGTCCTGCCTCTGTTAGATCGAAGAAGTTAGCTAAGTCTACGTCAGGGAGGCTGAAGGCGCCTGCTAAACAGAGCGCTAATAATGTATAGTAATCTACAAATAAGCTAAAAATTACCACTGATGTAGCGCGGGATATGGCTAAGTTTTTCCATCGGTTCATCAATAATACCATACCTCCCTGGCCAGCTACATAGTTTAGAAGGACGATCAAGTAAGTTGCGCCGCGGATTGGAGCCATGTCTCTAAAATTCACATCAGTCCCGAATGATCGAAAGAGAAAAGTCTGGATGTAAGTATCTATTAGATAAAAAAACAATACGCAAAAGATTAATATAGGTAAAAATAAAGCGATATCCGCCTGTTCAATAGCATCTATAATATTTACGATCGGAATTCTATGAAACAAATAGATAAAGATAGATATAGTCAATATCCAAGGCAACCATTTGCGTATAATGGTTTGAACATCCCTTTCAAACTTGTTCTCTTTCATGATTTCATTCCCTTTCATTATTGATTATTGAATATAATTCATATTTTGGTTAATAATCAAGGATTCTGATCTCTGGGCGCGATTTTTCCTATGATCAACAAGATAATTAGCAGTATTATATATCAATAGATGAGTAATTATTCGCCTTAGTGATAGTAATATGTCAATAACAAGTTAGCTTATCCTATCATATTGAAGGGGCAATAGGCTTCTTCCAGACTCATTTCATCATAACTTCATAGGATTATTGACTATAAATCACAATTTGGATGTAATTATTCCATTGAAAAACTATGATATATTTTTGCTCTATTTTGTGTTGACTTTTTAATTATATGTAATTATTATTTTTTTATAACCTTCTAATAAGTTGGCAAATTCTTATAAGTCAGCATTACAATATAATATTATCTTATATTCACTTTTACTCAAGTGATGAAAAGCGTTACTTGGAGGTAGCGTAGTTTATTAAAATCATCATGGATGAGGTTCCAGATGGCTCTTTTTACAAGCACAGCTTTCCCGTCTCGTATATCACGAAAAGTGATCGAGCTTTCTCGTCAGGGAACACGTTTTCTAAAACAGAAACGCCTTAAGGATGCAGAAGATGTCTTTATAAAGGCGCTTGCCATTGATCCACAGAATCCATATATTCTGGTTGGGTTAGGCGACCTATTTAGAGAGAAAAAGGATTTCGAGACATCCATTAATTATTACGGTATTGTCCTTCAGAATGATCCAGTAAATATATTCGCACTTCGTGGTATTGGTGATTCATATCGCGGACTTGAAAAGCTAACAGATGCAATAGAATACTGGCATAAATACCTAGAAGAGAAGAGTGATGACAACAAAGTGATGACACGCCTTGGGGATGCCTATAAAAAACTCGAGGAATATAAGAAATCTGAATCCTATTATCTACAATCCCTTAGTATATATGCCCATGACAAATATGCCCTGTTGGGTATTGGGGATCTATATTATAAAATGGAGGAATATGATAAAGCCCTCTGCTATTTTGACAAGCTGCTAGCCATTGATGAAAATTTCATAAATATCTTAACTATGGCAGGAAACATCTGCAGACATAGGCAGGACTATAACAGAGCTAAGGAATATTATCAACGTGCCCTGAACCTTGAATCTGACAATACTTATGCTATCTTTGGACTTGGAGATTGTGAACGTGGCATGTTAAACTATATGGATGCAGTTAACTGGTGGAAGAGAATAATAGAAAAAGAACCGGAGAATCAGACATTGCTGACTCGCATTGGAGACGCTTACCTAGGGGCTGACCAATATGACAAGGCTACAGAATATTTCCAGAAGAGTTTGGATATCGGGTTTAATCCATTTGCGCTTTTAGGTTTCTCAAGACTATATCAAAAACAGGGAAAAATAAAAAAGGCAATCAGTGTCTGTGAGCAGGTACTTGAGTTCAAACCCAATCATTTGCGAGCGTTGGATGAGCTTGTCAAGCTATGTACTGAGGATAGAGACAAAAAGAAGGCTAAGGAATATGAAGCAAAACTTCGATCATTCCGCTCGAATTCGGTATCAAAGTATATAAAATAATAAAAGATTCGATCCAATCACCTTCATCAAAGATGATTTTACTTCACAAAGGTGCTCTCTCTCTCCGCACCGACTGAGATTATTGAAACCTTCAACGATAGACTGTTCTCAATGAAATTTATGTAGCGTCTAGCGTTTTCTGGTAGTGATTTAAAGCTTTTGCAACTTGAAATATCTTCATTCCAGCCGTTAAGCTCCTCATAGATGGGATCTACCCTATCCAGCATCTTTGAGGGAAAATATTCTAGCCTCCGATTGCCGACTTTGTAACCTACTGCAATCTTTATCTTCTCCACCCCGGCAAGAACATCCATTTTGGTAAGCGCAAGGCTTGTAAGTCCATTAATTCTCTTTGCGTGTTTGAGCAGTTCCACATCAAACCAGCCACATCGCCTTGGCCTGCCTGTTGTTGCCCCGAACTCTGCGCCCTTCTCTCTTAATAGGTCACCATCCTCTCCTTTGTCCTCAGAAGGGAAGGGACCCTCGCCCACCCTTGTTGTGTATGCCTTTGCGATGCCTACAACATCAGTAATGCAAAAAGGATTCAAACCGGTTCCGATTAAAGCTCCCCCTATTGATGAGTTGGAAGAGGTTACAAAGGGATAGGTTCCATGATCAATATCAAGGGCATTACCCTGCGCGCCCTCAAGTAAAACCCTCTTCCCTTTCTCTAGGGAATTATGGAGATAGTTCTGTGTATTTGTTATCATGCTATGGGTTCGTTCTCGAAATTTATCAAGCATATCTATAATTTCATCAATCTTATAACCAGACTTAGAATATACTCTCTCCAACTGCCTGTTTTTGAAAGCTAAAGCGCCCTTAATTCTAGTTATCAGATATTCCCTATCAAAAATATCCCCAACACGCAATCCTAACCGCAGACATTTATCGGAATAGCATGGACCAATCCCGCGCTTTGTAGTGCCAATCTTCTGCGATCTGAGGTTCTCCATACCTTCATCAATGTCTTTATGATAGGGAATTATTAGATGAGCTGAATCCGAAATTATTAATCGTTCACTTATATCATAGCCCTGATCCTTTAATAGATCTATCTCTTCTATCAATTTTGTTGTATCAATAACAACGCCATTACCAATAACGCATATCTTTCCCTTATGGAGTATCCCGGAAGGTATAAGGTGAAATATATATTTATTTCCCTCTGCCACAACAGTATGACCGGCATTTGCACCGCCCTGATATCGAACTATGATATCAGCGTCCTGGGTATAGTAATCGATTATCTTCGCCTTTCCCTCATCACCCCATTGAGTTCCGATTATTGCTGTACAAGTCATTATCTACGTACACCTGATATTTTGTATAGCTGCTTATATATTAGGCTGCCTTCTGCATCGAAAATAATAATTGCAACTTCATTGAAATAAAAGTAATTACTTCTGTAATTACTCAAATGATATGTTCTAACTATCATCTGATTCACAAGATGATAGGGTTTGCCCGTGTTCGGATTTATCCCAGCTTTTGGATTTTTGGGCATCTTAATGAGCCTCTTCTCGCCCTCTTTTTGGGGATTATCATATTCATAATTGCTAATATCATCCGGATATGGCACAAAACTCCTAATCCTTTTTTTTGGGGGTATAGGCATTTCAAAACTGGATTTCGTCTTCTCCACCTTCTCAAAGGTGGCAACAACAACTATATATAGGTACTGTGGATCATCTATCAGATTCTTTAGTAAAAATTCAACCTCAAGCGTCTCACCCTTTCCCTGAACATCAACGAGCCTATTGAAACTGATGTTTTTAATCTTCAACTTTTCACTATATAGGGACTGAACAGGGATACCCGGACTCGAAGTCTTTTTTACTTCTTCACCAAATAAAGGACTATTGATAATAAATAAAATGAATAAAGCAAAAAAATTCTTTTTCATTTATTCTCTCTCTCTTTTATATTTTCTTTTCCTTATATCGGAATAATATTAAGTAAAGGATAAAGTTATTTATCACTTATCCCCAAAATACTATCAATATTAATGTAATTCATTGGATTATATGGAGAAATATACTTTTTTGTCAACTTTAACTTGAAGCAGCTATCTCGTTGCATATTCATCCTCTCTGCAGAATTGTATGCTCCATATATATTCCCGGCATATAATAGTAGTGAAAGGAATCCAAAGGTTATTGAAAGCGAATCTTCTCCCCTTTTATGAAATTGATACGCACCTACAGCAGATGCCAAAACAGATATAAAGCTGATCATGCCATCCATCAATCTCCCAGAGTATACCTGACCTCCCCCTGGGAAGATGGATGAAAGAGTAACAGAAAGCCATTTTGATCTTTCTCCTATTTCTCTATACATCTCTATATCCTCTTTCATCTTCACTATATCATCTTCCCTTCCAATAATATCATTCCTTGCAATCCCTATTTCAAAGATGGCGTTTTCATATTCTGATTTCCTAAATAATATTTCACATCTCCTTAGAAGTAGTTCATATCTCTCATCCTCTCCTATTTCAACATAATCGATCTGTCTTAAAACATCCATGCCCTTACTAGACAATCCAATATTGAGATATGATTGAGATAGCATTATTAGGAATGGAAGTCTCAGATCATCTGATTCATCATCCAGTCCAATATGGGAAATAACGGATTTGTACTGTTTTCCTAAATAATAGCATCCTTCAATAAAATAGGCATATTCATGCCAATTATTCGTCTTTGAAATTATACATTGAGTCCGCCTTGCCTCGGCAATGCAATCAAAATACCGTTCCTTTAAGTAGAGTTCTCTAACGAAGGACTTCTGCTTTTGAATCAAATCTCTAGGTACTGAACCATGAAGAAAAGAACCTCCTGCAATGATAGTGATCATGGAAATTATGGATATTGCTATAAACCGATTTCTCATAATAGGGATAATAACCTCTATTTGTCTTCTCCTATAATTGACTCCGGCACTGGATCCTCCCCAGGAGCAGAATAGGGATTGCATCTTATTATTCTGTCACCGGCTAACATAGCCCCAATAATTGCTCCGAATCTCAAGATGGCAATTCTGCCATAATTGCTACAGGTTGGATGAAATCTGCAACTTGGCCCATCCTGAGGGGATATTACAATCTGAAAGAACCGTATTAGGAAATATGTTCCCCCCTGAGGGCTGTTATAAACGTTAATATTTTGTTTTTTTAAATTATGTTTAATCATTATATTTTCATCAGCAATCTTAACATCAGCTTTCCATGGAGAAAAAGCGGCACCTGCAAAGGCAGATGAGGGCAGGCAATACCCCATAAGCATAAGCAAGAGAATAAACCTTAACATATTATCTCCTATCTCTTCTTAATTAAACTTCAGAACTGATGCTAAATTTTCTGTAAATCATTAATGATTTCATTTCAATCAATGTGTACGCTGTATAATTCATTGTATACAAAAGGATTAGACCTAATTGATTGAAATGAATGTCGATTATCATGTAAGATAATCGACATCTTTACACATATAAGTAAACAAGGCAAATAGTTCAAGAACAAATACCAATATCTAACGGGATTTCAAAAAAGGGTTGAATTAATATTATAAGAAAGATCCTATAGTTAGCAAACAAAAGAGATTATATTGGAGATAAAAATGTCTGATACAACTATTGAATTCTTCTGGGATGTATCAAGTCCCTACACTTATCTTGCTTCTACCCAAATCGTTAATATTGCCTCTGAATGCAGCACCTCAGTTAAGTGGCGACCATTTTCGCTTGGCGGTGTATTTAAGGATACCGGCAACAGGCCTCCACTGGAGGTTAAATCAAAAAATTCCTATATGTTGGATGATCTGAAAGCCTGGGCTGCCTATTATAAAGTCCCACTTCAGTTTCCATCCTCTTTTCCTGTTAACAGCATCTTGCCAATGCGTGCCGCTATTGCTGCAGAACGCCTGGGTAAGGGGGGTGAATTCGCTATTGCCATAATGAATGCATACTGGGCTGAGGGAAAAGATCCGAGTTTAGCGGAGATTATTCAGAGTATATCTTCATCTGCCGGTCTATGCGGGGATGAAATTATAAAACTGACTCAGGAGCCAGAAATCAAGGAAGCTTTAAAACAGAATTCTACTGAAGCGGTAAACCGCGGCGCCTTTGGGGCACCTACTTTCTTTGTGGGGGATAAGATGTTCTGGGGAAACGATCGGCTTGTATTGATGAGGGCATATCTGAATGAGGAACTCTAAACAAGTGTCAAGGGGAGTGGATAGACGAAATATTATTCATCAGAACAATATTGACTCCATACCGCCTTCTGCAAGACATGCAGTGCCGGGATTTTGACTCATTACTGTTGGATGTAATTTCACCGCCCGATAATAACGCCCTGAATAATTATAGCCCTTTCATGGGATCTCAATCCACATTTTTTCTTCTTAATCTATTCGACTAATTAAACCATTATCCACTCGTATATCTGAAAAGACATTGACAATACACTAATAGCTTTAATCATAGCCCATAATTGATATGAAAGCATAAATATTATTGGGAGGTTTCCATGTTTATAGGAAAGAGGCTATACACAAGATTTATAATAACCTTGATATTAATATCTACCCTCCATCTGATCAACTGTAGCGGCAATGATGATGGAGAATATATATCCAATAATGAATTTTATAGCGATATCTTTGTAACATCCATAATATCACCACAACCGGATAAGGAATTTGTAGAAAATGATAATATCACCCTAGCCTGTACAGCGATGGACTATGAAGATGGGGAGTTAAGCGGTGATTCGTTGATCTGGACATCAAGTTTAGATGGCCAGATAGGAGTAGGGGACATGTTTTCTATAAATAGGCTTACTATCGGCGCTCATGTAATCACCCTTAATGCAACAAATTCCAGAGGAGATTCAGTTACTGATACAATCAACATCACTGTGATTCCTGAGTCAAATAAAATAGAGAGAATATATTCAAATATTGTTGGTGATACTCTCTGGAAGGCTAATACAATTTATATTATCGAAAAAAATATTCAGATTAATGGAGAGCTTACAATTGAACCAGGGACAATTGTTAAGTTCAGGAGAAATAAGCGCATCCAGGGGAGGGGGGATATAATAGCCCTAGGTAATGAGAATAAGCCTATCATCTTTACATCCTATAATGATGACAGAAGCGGGGGAGATACCAATGGTGATGAAGATAATACCAATCCTGTTCCAGGGGATTGGGCTCATATTGAGATTGTTGGAGGTCAGAATAGATCAGTATTTACCTTTTGTGAATTCTATTATGGCGGCGCCACTGGACAGGGAGAACAGACCCTCCTGCTTGAGCCTTTTACCAATGCAACTGTTACAAACTGTACCTTTGCGCATAATACAGGCGAGGATTCCGGCGCGCTGTGTGTTAATAATGTTGGAAGCGGGACAAAAATTGCAAAGAATAATTTTTATGATAATGTAAAGCCATTATGCGTTGTGGGGGATATTCGATTTAATATTGATGATTCAAATATATTTCATAATCCAAAGGATCTATCAAAGACAAATAAAAGAAATGGAATTTTTATTCAAAAGACTCCCTCCATAGTCGGCAACATAACTTGGGCAGAGACTGAGGTTCCCTTTGTTGTACTCGATGATTTAGCTATAGATTCTGACAATCTGCTGACTCTCTCTGATAATATTATTATTAAATTCTACAAAACGAAGCTTAATTACCAAGGTGATAATCTCAATAATTATAATGGGAGGGGCGTCTATTTCACCTCATACAATGACGACGAACTTGGAGGCGACACCAACAATGATGGCAATGAAACGATAGCTTCCGGTGAAGACTGGTTTGGCATATATAATTCAGACTCACCCCCATACTTTTATGAGGAGTGGGACAATATACTCTATGGAATAACAAATGGGTATAGAGGGTCTTTGAAGACATATTTTAATAATGACTATATTGATGAAGAGGGATTCAGATACTTCACCCTCAATCCACAAAGCGGGTATCCGATAATCTTCAAAACACTTTCAGTTAATGTTAGTATAGAGGAAGGCGGTTTCTATATTGAAGGCACAATCTATATAATAACATTAGATGGCGAGGAGATTGAGATTCATAATTGCGAACTCATGGCAGAATATGGAGAAGATGGCATACCCTACGGCCTTCGTAAACTATACGGTTCAGCAAGTTTTCCAATGCCGGATATTGAAATGCTGTCATTATTGTATTCATCCGAATTTATTAATGATTTTCTAACATGGCTTGAGACTGCAAATTCTGGACAAGTGGAGATAGGTATAGATTTAGGCGAAAACATGGAGGCCCTTGAACTTCCCCTCAAGTCAGAAAATACTTATATGTTTTTTAAATTATCACTCCCCTTTTATCTTACGGGTATAGCAAATAGCGAAACTACAATTGTGCTTGATCCGTTGAATGCTACATTCTTTTTTGATGAGAGCGTTGAGAGTAGTTATCCCTTACTGACCAGTTCCCTAAATTTTACCGCTGGGATTTCATTGTATTCTCAAATACCCTTTATCTTAAAAACATGGGATGAGGTTGGGAAGGATAAGCCAGACTATTTTGAGCAGTTTAGCGAGACACCAGGGATGATTGATCTATCCTTTGACTGGTTTGGTAAGGATTTTGAGGGCTTTTATATAAAGGATGATAAACCCGGATTTGATGCCCATCTCTATTTTAAGGGTGATTTGGGCCTAGGGATGCCTCTCTTTGCATATATACCTGGCAATCTTTCGTTTGATGGCACAGGGGAGTTGTTTCTCAATATTGATCCCGATTTAGACGGATTGTATGTTGAAAACACAGAAGATATAGATTTTACCTTTGGCATGGCAGGGAAGATGAAGGTGGATCTGCCTTTAGGTAATATTGGAGAATTAAATCTTGATGGCGAAGCAAATGCGATTGTGAATGTTAGAAATGAAGAGAAATCTCTATACTTTCATGGAAGGTTAGACCAGGGGCTTAATATAGATATAAACGATAGGTTGCCAATAAGTTTTAATGAGGATGCAAGCGTTGAGGCTTCTGGCTTAATTGATCTAAAGAATCCAGATCGGGATTTCCTTCGTCTGAAGGGAGAGTTTGGTCTCAACTTTAGCACTGCCGGCCTTGCTGGTTTAGCAGTGCCATCCAATGTATTAAATAACTTCCAGACCATGGTGCTTACCACTGCTGAACTGCGAATAAATAAGGATGGTGTATGGATCCGGGGTGAGGTGAAATCAGCTACGCAACTCTCAACAATCGATTTGAGGGCAGGCTTGGTGATTGAACTCCATATTGATTCAAATCTCTCAATTCCGAATAACTCCTATTTAAAGATCTTTGGCGAGGCTGGCGCTTCCTTTGAATTTGGCGCTCCGGAATATATTGTTGATTCATTACCGAGCTCAAATATTTTACAGGAGATGAAGATAGGCTCTACGAATCATGTAGCCGCAGCAATGAGGATAAGTTGGGAGGGAATTAACCTTGGCGGCATAATCTCCTCAAGTTCCAGGCTTTCGGTTATAAAATTTGATATTGGGGGAGCCATTGAAACATTTGTTGATTTTAGACCAGGGATTGGTGAGAGTTCATATTTAGAAGTAGAGAGCGGTTTGAATTTCGTGGTTGGAAGTTTTCCTGTATTTCTTTCCACTAGTTCAAGACTCTTTGTCTCTACAAGTTCTATTGAACTCTATGGAAAAGTGGGGACGGTTTTTAGAACAATTGAGGTATCTAGCAGATTTTCCAGAGATGGTTTTGAATTGATTGGTTCTAATACAATTAATACTCCATGTGTTATTATTGGACTTGATGAGGTTCTCCTGGAAGTATCGATCAGTAATGCATCTTTCGGTTATGATATTGAAGGAGAAGCATGTTATTGCGGTATAATTATAAAAAAATGTAAAACAGTTCACATCCTCGGGGGTGAGGTGAATCTGTCTTCCGATAATCCAAGGATAACGATTAAGGTATTTGGTAGAGAGGTAACACTATTTAGACTATGAGCTATTGAAGAGGGTTTCAGGATTTTTCAAGGTTCTCAATTAATTGCTGTGGCAGCGCCATAATGCCTAGCACATGCAAGAATCTGCATCTTTAAGGATTAATTGATATTTTACTATAAGGACCAATCTACCCCATTGTTTGGGTTGTATCGATCTTAAATAACGGGGTCTAAGGGCACTGAGGGTGTGGTGAATGCTATGCTGAATAATGTAATTACTTCTTTACGTCACAATATTCAACATGTAGATTATTCAACTCTCCTCATGCTTAAGAGTGGCTCTCTGTGGGGAAAATCCGTCACATCTTATTAACCTGCCATAGGGAATCAACAAAATATCTCCTGGAATCATAGAGATTCCCAATAACCTCATATCCGGTCTCTTCAGCGAGTGTTGAAAAATCCTTTTCTAAAAATTTATAGGAAGACTCAGTATGTATTGCTTCCCAGGCCTCAAAATGAAACATTCGGTTTAGCGCTCCGATGCTAACGGTTTGTTCCCTTTGACTGACCAGAAAGCTATGTATTGCGCCGCAGGAGACATCATAAGTGCAGTAATATTCAAAATTATCCAGATCAAAATTTCCGTCCAGCTCATAATTAATTCGATCAAGTATATTTAGATTGTATTTAGCGGTTATACCCTGAGAATCATTATAGGCTCCTAAAAGCATTTCAATTTCCTTCTTCAGATCAAGGCCTATTAATACATAATCACCATCGTTTAATGCATTCCAGAGGCATAACAAAAAATCCCGGGCCTCGAATGGTTTAAAATTGCCGATATTCGAACCCAGAAATAATACAACATTACATCTATGATTTAAGTTTGATAACCAGTTTAACCCCTCAAAATATTCAGCAACCAGACCCCTGCTTTCCAATTCGCAAAACTCCTGGTTTAATTCATCTAACAATTCATGTATAGCCGTCTCAGATATATCTATTGGAACATATTGAAAATCCAAGTTATTTTCTAGAAAATGGCTTAACAATATCTTTGTCTTTTTCCCATCGCCTGCCCCTAGTTCAACTAGATTAAAGCTGTTACTCTCAAAAAAATCTGTAATTGTGTCCTTATGTCTATGTAAAACCTCTGTTTCACATTGAGTAAGATAATATTCGGGTAATTCCATGATCTGTTGAAAGAGCTTACTACCCTGGGTGTCATATATATATCTGCTTGGCAGGCATTTTTGAGGTTGGGATAGCCCAAATAGAATATCCTTTGCAAATTCCTGTTGAGATTTTGCAACCTCTACATCGCCTGATTGTAAGATTTGATACTGCGAAGTCATAAATTTCTCCTAAAAATATAATTTAATAAATTAATAATCAAAAGCAAATGAGAATATGTTCTGCATATAAAATTAGCGGCATGGAACAAAATTCACAATATTCTTTGATTTTGTAATTACCTCGCCAAGGGAGCGAATTACATGATTAATCTTTTCAGGGCTATTTTCATGCCCTAACGAAAAACGCAAGGAGCAATGAGCATCTTCTTCGGATAGACCCATTGCCAGTAAAGTATGTGAGGGTTGGGAAGAACCAGAACTGCATGCGGAACCAGATGAGAAAAAAATCCCCCTTTTATCCATTGCTAAGACTACTGATTCTCCTCTAAAACCAGGCAGGGTTACATTGAGTGTATTGGGAAGCCTCTCCTCTCTATGACCATTCAATGCGTAATCTTTTAATACTGAACTGATTCCCTTCTCCAGATTATCCCGTAGTATTCTCACATTTTTCATATTAGAGAGATGTTGAGGGACTAATTCCGCTGCCATACCGAAGCCAGCAATGCCTATAACATTTTCCGTACCGGAACGAAGTCCGTTTTCATGGCCGCCGCCAGAAATCAGACTTTCCATAGTAAGATTTTTTTTAATATATAAAGCCCCTATCCCCTTTGGACCGTAAATCTTATGTGCTGAAATGGTAAACATGTCAACATCAAGGGCTTCTACATCAACAGGGATCTTGCCAAAGGCCTGTGATCCGTCGGAATGGAACAAAACCCCCTCTTCCCTTGCAATGTTTACCAGATCACGAATAGGCTGAATTGAACCTGTTTCATTATTTGCCATCATAATGCTAATAATGCAAGTATTTTTTCTAATTGTGTTTTTTAATTCATCAGGATCAACTATTCCTGCGCTGTCCACCTTGAGATAACTCACCTCAAAGCCATATTTTTCAAGCCATCCGCATGTATTGAGTATGGCAGGATGTTCAATAGTGGAAGTAATTATATGATTTTTTTTGCCCCAATTGGCAAAGGCAACCCCTTTTATAGCAAGATTGTTGGATTCTGAGCCACATCCTGTAAACACGATCCGTCTCGCGGTGCAATTGATAGACTGGGCAACCATTCGGCGCGCTCGATCAACAGAGATCCTGGCCTTTTTCCCAGCTTCATGGATGCTGGAGGGATTGCCATAACAATCCATCATCTCCTTCATTATTTCACTAACCTCCGGAGCCAGGGGTGTTGTGGCATTATGGTCTAGATATATGGTCTCAACATTCGATTCATCCCTATACCCTTCTGAATAATCCTCGCTGGACTCTCCGGAGTCGATTACAACCTTATCCCCCTTCCTAGGACTCTTTACCACATCGCATAAGAGGGATTTGTATACAGGAAAGCCGGAGATAGGATCATACTGATCCAGATCGGTTAGTGAATTGATATTACACCTCTGCCATGCTTTTGGTCCCACAGGACTGCCGCAGCCATGATTAGCATCAATGCAACCCTGAACAATATTTTCCGTTACGAATGCCCTCATTGATACTGAACCCCTCAATGTCTTTATTGAGACCTCATCCCCATTCTTTATCCCGCGAGCCCTCGCGTCCTCTGTATTGATTGTAACCGCCGGCTCCGGACGCCTCCTGTTCAGTGATGCTATTCCATGATGTTGAGTATGAAAGCTTGTTCGAGAACGCGACCCTGAGTTGAAAATTAGCGGGTATTTTTGAAAAAGGTCGGGACAGGACAATGGCCCCTCCTCCGGTTCCCTGTAAACCGGCAGGGGATCATAGCCATAGTCTTCCAATATTGATGAGGCGATCTCAAACTTGCCCGATGGAGTATTGAATCCCGGTTCTCCGTCATCCCTCAATAATCCCTTTTCCCATTTCTTGTATTGCATCATTTCTGTTTCTATTGATACAATCCCCCCTGCCCCGCGCACATCCTCAAGGGTAAATCCGGAATTCTTTAAAACATAACGCAAAAGCTCCTCTTCATTTTGGGGATACAGGTGGCCATATCCAAGCCTCTCTGCAATCTCAGCAAGGATAAAAAAATCACTGCGCGCCTCTCCAACCGGATTGATCATCCTTTCTCTTATTCGGAATACAGATCCATAGGTCATATAGGATTCATTTTCATAATAAGTAGTCGCCGGAAGCACAATATCCGCATAGGCTGAATCCGCTGTTAACTGCCTGTCAATACAAACAAGAAAATCAAGGGCATTTAATGTCTCCTCCCAAAGCTTAGGGTTGGGCCATGAGGTTATGATGGATCCCCCTAATATGATAAGGGAATGAATTTTATATGGATTGCCGTTTAATACTGAATCAGGCAGGGCAATAGCATGAGCCTCATCCCTGTATTTAACATAAACAGGGAACTTATTGCGACCTAATCTTGGATTGCTGACAGGGTTTGCAACAAGCCCATCCCTGTTTATTGGAAAGCGATTCTTTTTCATGTTAAAACAACGCCCTCCGGGCACATCAAGCTGGCCGGCAAGGGCCCATAGGATTATTGTTGCCCTGATGTTCTGAACCCCGCTGCTGCCATATTCCAATCCTGTATACATTAGGTGTGATACGCCCTTTATCTCTGCAATTCGTCTTGCCAGTGATATGACTGTGTGGGCAGGAACCCCGGTAATATGCTCAACAACCTCAGGCCTGAAGTGTTGAACGTATTGTGAAAAATCGCTGAAACCAACTGTCCAGTTGTTAACGAATTCCTCATCATATAATTCTTCCTTAATCAATATATTACACATGCCCAATGCCAGGGCCCCATCCGTGCCCGGGCGTATGGGTATCCATTCTGCGTCAGTCAGTTTTGCGGTCATGGTCTTTCTGGGATCAATCACAACAACCTGCGCGCCCCGTTTTTGCGCATGCAATAATCTGTTCATATCAACCGGCGGCAGATCCGTAGCCGGATTTGTTCCCCATACAATGATCAGCCCCGAATTTTCAATATCAGAGAACATGTCGATTAGCAGCTCGCCCATAGTAACATGAGGCGCTATTATTCCATAGGAAACATAGCACAATGCCCCAACGCCCATTGTGTTGGGAGAGCCAAAGGGGAACAACACGCTATTGGCTGAGGACACAGCAACACCCCTGGGCTGATACACTTCGCACATCGATAGTTCGAAACTCCCCACCCCTGTGTAAATTGCAGCGGCTTCCGGGCCATAGTCCCTTTTGATTGAATTTAATCTATTCACAATTATCTCAAGGGCATCATCCCAGGATATACGCTCGAAATCATGGGTTCCCTTTCCGCCTTTTCGCCTCATCGGATACAATAGCCGATCTTTTGAGTAAATTATATCCGATGACGCTTCACCTAATTTACATATGATGCCCATACTTGAATCATCATCAGCTTTAACTTCAATTATTTTGCCCTCTTCGTCATAGGTTGCCACAACCCAACAACCAGCGCTGCAGATACCACATATCCCCCGTTTTTTATTAAATGTCTCTTTATTTTCCATTTGTCCAAAAATATCCTTAAATGTGATAATTGTATTATAATTGTATAGTCAGAATATACTGAGCAGAAAGGCGGATACAGGCGTTGATTTTAGAAATCCACTGAATCCCTTATTGGATTTATATGTATTTTGGGTTGGATGTATATATTGTTTTATCAAGGCTTATTAATTATTTTATTGCATTAGAATTTTCTGTTTGAATTTGGATCTCTCATAAGAGAATTAGGAACAAGGTCTATTATAATACATGTGTTTGTAACATCTTAAAATCACTGTATAATATGCCTATGAGAAAAATCAAATTTATCTCAAATTATTAATATTTTATGAACTATTCTTATAAAATACTTTATAATTCAAGCAAAATTCTGTAAAAGTATGCAACTCCCTAAATAATAGGCGGAAGACAGTTGTTTGCGCTGTCTTTTCTGCGGTATGAGATCCCTATATTTGCAAAAATGACATCAGTCAATTGTCATTCTGCCTATGCTGAAGTCATTTACAAAGAGAATCACGATGATATGTGAAGGATAGATATCTATTAGAGGTATGAGGAGCTGTTATCAGATAGAATAAGGGTTAGGTCTGATAACTATAAGTATGTATATAAAACCTGCTGAGAACAATGCGTATTCCTCTTAAACCTGCCACCCATTCCTGATCGCTATTTTAGCGATATTGAAAGAAACCATAGGATAAATAATCGAAGTCAAAAACAGGTGGCAGCTTTACGCAGGAACATCCGCTAGGTTTGCCCCTTTACCTCTTGTCCTCAATGCCAAATGCCTTCCATTCAGATTGTGTCATCTCGAGTTTAACTACTTTTTTCGCCTCGCTCATCATCTTATTGATTTCCTTTATCTTGTTCTCAAGCTCCTGAGTTTTTGTCTTGAGTCTGGCCTTTAAATCTTCCTGTTCATTGTTAATGCTTGTGGCTTCGCTTTGAAGGCTTTCGAGTTTATTAATAAAGTTTGAGTCTATTCCCCTTTTTGCCACTCGATCAGCGTTCGCGCTCAATCCAGATAGCATCACCTCTGTCGAGTTTACTATTTCTGCAAAGGATTGTTTCCTCAATTTTCAATCACCCCCTTTTATTTATAATATTTCCAGAGATGAAGCGCATGCCTCTTCATGCCGGAATTTGCTTTATAATTAAGATGGTGATAAAGTGTGATTTTATGCCGCAGATGAAGGCAGATTAAAAGGATTGCATGTTCAAATGAACTCTCTACAAACTAAACAATATCTCCCTTGGCTCTTTGGCTTCAATCGCTTAAAATCTTCAAATAAATAAGAAGCGGCAACAATATATGTATATAAATCGTTAATTATGCCCCTTGTGGGTATAGCTTGTTGTAGAGGAAGATTCTACATCTTGCGGATTGGATTCTACACATGTAGATGCTTGTTCTACACGTGTAGAGGATTCCTCTACAACATGAAGAATGCGCTCTCCACATGGAGATATGCGCTCTTCATGTGAAGGATTGCTCTCTACACCTGTAGAGGAAGATTCTACAGGTGTAGATGGTTTCTCTACAGGTGCGGGAAGGGTTGTGCGGCGCGTTAAGAAGAGCCCTCCCTTCCCCAATAAATAATAAATGAATGAAACATTAAAGCATAGGGCTATTCTCAAATAAATCAAGCTATTTTCAGCAATTATACAAAAAATAAATACGGGTAGTAAATTAAATGGGTGGTTACACTATTATGTACATGTCATTCCGGTTGAAACGAAGTGGAATATCGGAATCTCTATATTTAAAGAAAGATCTTCATTATTTTAGGATAATGAGAGATTCCCGCCTTCGTAGGAATAACATAGATTAGAAAATTACATGCTAAATTAAACTACTACCATAATTATGCAAATAGACTTACATGCAGGTCTTGATCTTGAGCGTCGAAGCAGCTCGTCATATGCTGACCTCTACCCGCATTTTTTTGTGTAAAACAAGGAGATGCGGGGATTAAAGGGATAAGGAGATATCTAATCAATTTCTATTCTTCTAAAATCTGCCCCCTCCTTAGCAACGTTAACAGGAATACCAAGCCTAGGACAGCTGTAATATTTCAATTGTTTAACTCCATTGCTAATGCCTTTCTATAAATACTTTTCCAATCACTCTATCTCTATAATCCCCTTATCCCCTGGCTTACACTAATTTGTGGGTAGATGTCAGCGTCATATTGAGCGACCTTGACGCTGAAGCAATTAAGATAGAGCCTAAAATAGGTGATCCCTTGCTGGGCCGGGTTGATGCTGGGAACATCCCCTCCCGGCTTCCTCATGACCGCAATCTAATGGCAGTATCTCTTAAACATTGAAAACCCGAATTCTCAGGGGATTTTCTTCATTCACCCTTCCTTCTGAATCTGTTGCTTTATTGATTCATGGATATTAGATACAATTTTAATATTTGGATGACCCTGGGGTAACGCTCCTGTAAGAATATTCACCGCCTTTTCTGATAATGCCAAAGCTCGCTTATAATCGCCAAGGTCTTTAAGCACGGTTGCCAGATTAGAATAACTCACCGCGGTTGTGGGATGGTCAGCGCCAAGGTTCTTTTCATCTGAACGCATGGCTTTTTCCAACAAGCCTTTGGCGCCTTCATAATCACCAAGGTCTTGAAGCACTAATGCCAGATTAGAATAACTCACCGCGGTTGTGGGATGGTCAGCGCCAAAGTTCTTCTCATCTGAACGCATGGCTTTTTCCAACAAGCCTTTGGCTCCTTCATAATCGCCAAGGTCTTTAAGCACGGTTGCCAGATTAGAATAACGAACCGCGGTTGTGGGATGGTCAGCGCCAAAGTTCTTCTCATCTGAACGCATGGCTTTTTCCAACAAGCCTTTGGCTCCTTCATAATCGCCAAGGTCTTGAAGCACGCTTGCCAGATTAGAATAACTCACCGCGGTTGTGGGATGGTCAGCGCCAAAGTTCTTCTCTGCTGAACGCATGGCTTTTTCCAACAAGCCTTTGGCTCCTTCATAATCGCCAAGGTCTTGAAGCACTAATGCCAGATTAGAATAACGAACCGCGGTTGTAGGATGGTCAGCGCCAAAGTTCTTCTCTGCTGAACGCATGGCTTTTTCCAACAAGCCTTTGGCTCCTTCATAATCGCCAAGGTCTTGAAGCACGCTTGCCAGATTAGAATAACTCACCGCGGTTGTGGGATGGTCAGCGCCAAGGTTCTTCTCATCTGAACGCATGGCTTTTTCCAACAAGCCTTTGGCTCCTTCATAATCGCCAAGGTCTTTAAGCACGGTTGCCAGATTAGAATAACGAACCGCGGTTATAGGATGGTCAGCGCCAAAGTTCTTCTCATCTGAACGCATGGCTTTTTCCAACAAGCCTTTGGCTCCTTCATAATCGCCAAGGTCTTGAAGCACTAATGCCAGATTAGAATAACTCCGAGCCGTTGATGGATGGTCAGCGCCAAAGTTCTTCTCATCTGAACGCATGGCTTTTTCCAACAAGCCTTTGGCTCCTTCATAATCGCCAAGGTCTTTAAGCACGGTTGCCAGATTAGAATAACTCACCGCGGTTGCGGGATGGTGAGGGCCAAAGTTCTTCTCTGCTGAACGCATGGCTCTTTTCAACAACTCTTTTGCCCCTTCATAATCGCCAAGGGCTTTAAGCGCTAATGCCAGATTATTTTGCAGGTGCGAAATTTTAGCATCGCTACAGTCCGGGAAAATACCCAGCAAAGTTTTGCCAAAGGGTATCCATGGGAATTTATGAACAGGGTTGTCTTTGGTTTGGTCTATGCTTAATTTTTCTGTCACACTTTCCATTAGAGGCAGCACATCAGCAATGTGTATGTTTTGTTGTTTCTTTGTAACATCAGCAATTATCCGATGCATTTTAAAGCTGTCCGGATTTTGATTTTTAAGCAGCCATCCTTTAACATACAGCTCTTCTATTGTCTGGGAAAAACTATCATCCATTTCGCTCTGTTCGGGTTTTATCAATTCCTTTAAGAGTTCATAGTCATGGAATTCTGGCGGCAGGCATGTAAATTGTTTTAGCAGCCAGATTTCATTTTCTGTTAATTTGCTCATTGTAAAATTGGAGCTTAAATAGGAGGTAACCCTTTCAATTTTGTCGCCCTTGCGGTGTACATATACATTTGTTTTTAAGTCGTTTTCAATTGCTTCTTTTAGTTGGTTTATGTGTGTCCGTTGCATTTGTGCTGTTTTTGCTAAGATCTCAATGGTCAATGTGTGTAAATCCACTGTTGTTACAAGCTCTTCTATCTCTCCCCTGCTTATTTTACCATGCGTATAATGACTTTCAAACAATTGAACAGCATCGTCCAGGGATAAAAATCCTAGTTCTTGTACATCAAATTTTTCTATCTTCTCCCTTGAAGTCGCCAAAATATGCCACTCCGGCTGACGCGGCAAATAATCATACCATTCGCATAAATCAGCATTGGCATTATCAATTATCAAGAGATTGGGCCCGGCTTGAATCCTGTTCAGTCCATTGATTATTTCATTAAAGAGCTGTCTTGGCTCTTTACCCTGGCTTTGTATGTTCAGATTGGGCATCAGCCCTTCGGTATTAATAACGTCATTAACAATATCCTCCGAAGTCTGGCTAATCCAGGCGATATGATAGTATTCATCCCAGTATTTGCCTATGTACGCTTGAGCTATAGTGGTTTTGCCAATGCCTCCCAAACCGTTCACCAGCACCACCTGCCTGTTTTCGAACAAACGCTTATGCAAATTTTCTAATTCGCCACTTCGGCCTATGATTTTGTCGGGCGAGATTGTAGGGTTTTTGGTCGTAAGGATTTTGGGAAGTTTGGTGCTCTGGGAATGAACGTGAATATCACTGTCTATTATTATCTTTTTGCCTGGACGTATAATGACAGTAACAAATCCGTTTTCTTCTTTTACGATTGGAATAGGTGCGTCTTTCTCTTCGCAATCTTTAATAGCCCTGGGAATACCACAAGCCTCCCCTTCAAACAGTTTTGTCCAAGACAGTATCTCTGACAGACGTGAATTTCTTTTTACTGATCCTGATGTTATTAGTGTGTCAAGTGAAACAAATTTACCTTGGGGCAGACTAACCGAGTACCACCTACCGGGATTTATGACTTCCAACCGGTCTGAAAATAACCTGACATGAACTTTACGGCCCTCATCTTCATAATCTCTATGCACAACTGAATTTGCAACAATCTCCCGTATACATTTAATTGGGTAGGCAAAAACCGTTTTTGCAAGAGCGCTTTCATTGGTTATTGTCTCCCACTTATCAATTTCCTCATAGATAGTATCGACAGTTTCAATTATTTGTTTATGGATGGTACCGCGATATCTATTAGTTTTTGAATCTGCTGTTTGATCGTTGCCCAAATATACCGTTAAGTTAATAATAGACGAAGGAAATATGATGAAAGGATTGTTACCAAATAGCAGAACACCAGCTCTAGTCAAAACCCCTTTTTCCATCAATTTACAGCGTTCTAGAAATGCATCTCCCGATAATTCAGGAGGAAACATGGGCTTTACAGTATCTCTTAAAATTGTTCGATATTCAGAAAGCGCATTTTGATCGTATTCAGCAACTGCTGTTAGTCTATCCCAAAAAGGGCGTTCTTCTTCTGCAGATATATCATTGTGGATGTTTAGACTATTAATTGGATAATGTTTTTTAATGCTTTCAAGTAAGAAGTCCAATGCTCTTCCTGGGTCTTCATAATATTGAGCATCTGGGCTATTAGATGATAGTAGCTCGGTGTAAGCACCCTTTTCAATTTTAACACAATATATACGTACATTCTGATACCATTTGCAAGAGTTGATTATATGATGAGCCCAACCCGTGCCACAAGCGTGTATTGAAGCACATAGCACGACTGGCCCCCCAAGACTTAGAGCTTTTGAAGCTTCTTCAGAAAAATGCTCTCCGACTTTGACCTTTCCAAGGTGCCATACACCATAACCTGCAGATTCAAGAAATTCTCCAATCTTATTTGCAACATTTTGGTCTGTTTCAGTATGTGCAATAACAACTGTCCAGCTCATTGTTATGTACCAATAGCTCGGAGTATTTCACTCATTCCTTCTGACCAGTTTGACCTCAAATCAGCATACTTTATGCCTGATAGAATTGCTGGTATTCGGTCACCAGAAAGGATAACCGGTAGGATTTTTACACCAACGCCATCAAGTTGTCTGGCAAGTGTTGTAAGCCATTCAATGCTCATCCAAGGAGACATTATTCCTTGTGAAGAGTAACAAACAATAACGTAATCTGCGATTTCGAGACCTTCGTTCATTTTTTGTGTGATCGAATTCCCAATATCTATCATCCATTTATCAATCCAAACATCATGTCCCGTGTTTCTCAATTCGATAGCCAATCTTTCAGCTTCAGTTGTGTCACAAGAACGGTGGCTTATGAATATTCTGGCCAAATTATACCTCCAAATTCATCTTTGAAGTTTAACGTGAGATATCAAGGCAAATGATTTCAGTATTATAATAATTCTGCCCTGTTATCATAATTGTCGCCTTTTTACGAGACGCAGAAAACGTGAAAGACTTGAGATGGTCACTGTTGAAACTGAGTCGTTTGATCGATCCCGTTATAGCGATTGACGATCATACTTTGTATTAATATCTTGGGACTATCAAATAGATACCAGACCCGAATTGACGTATGATTGGGGAATGTCCCAATCAATGTTGAAAATTAGGTGGGATCTTCATGCCCATTATTAGATAATGGGCCAATAAAAAATATAATTTAAAGGAGATAGTCACCATGAATAACAATAAAAAAGGAGTAATTAAAGATCAAGCAAGTTTTGTTGGTATTGAAGAGGGGACGGAGGGTTCCTTATATTCTTGCAAAGCGAATGCGTTTTTCCGTAACTATAACAAAAGACCCTGGCAGATTATGTGAATAGGATTGAAAGGGCCGGGTTCACACGTGAATTTTCATGGAAGACCTTTCATCTTGAAGACGAAGCAGAATGATGCCATTATGAAGTTTGCCATCTCTGAAAAGCCTTTCTCCAAAATCTTTATCATTAGTTATTAGCATCCATTTATCTTTGTTTGCTTTCCTGATAATTTTTTCATGTTCCATTCCTCTTGCAGCATCGAATATTGAGAAAACTTCATGATTATGTTTACGCAGCCATTGTGCAACAACTGGTTCAGCGCATTCATCCACAATAAACCGCATTATCAGGCTTCCGAAATCAATGTCAATAATTGTGATGCTTTATTATTACATTCTGAAATCTGATACGGGTAGATTTATAAGATCAGCACAACATCTATGGCTTTAATGAAAAATTCGGTGGTGTGTTAATTTATGGAAAATATCATTTCTGATGTCATTCCGGCTGTAGCGTAGGGGAATGCCGGAATCTATAACCTTCTGAAAAAAAGATTCCGGCACTTCGGCCGGAATGACAGACTATAGACACCCCCCACTCATCTCACTATTACATTTTTCATCCGATAGTGTGTATGAAAGAAATACCTGGGCGGTTACGTTTTTTCTAATAATTCTATATTCCTATTCTCTTCTTTATCTCAGCGTATTTAACAAGCGCGTGCATAGCTCGACTACAATCTTCAGTGGAGTCAAACATAGGTATTTTTTTGCTTTTTAGAATATCTGAAACATTTGATTGTTCCATCCACTTTTGAGTAATAATCGGTTTGCCGTATTTCTCTGGGAGATTACTGAAGATATCAATTGCAGAAATCACCGACTTCTTCTGCTCTGCTAATGATGGCTGAAAGCTCATTGCGAATGGTACATTTGTGATTATGCCATCAATGTAGTCGATTGAGGCGATCATTTCAACTATTCTAACTTCATCCATTGTTTCCATGGTTCCAGCCGCAAAATCGATAGGATTGTTGGGGATTGGCGCATGCGGAGGCATTATCCCCTTTAGCCTCTGTTTATCGCTTTCGTTTAATTCAGGGATTTCAACACCCCATGATACGAGTTTATCAACCATTGTTACACCCTGCCCGCCATTGCCGATTATTGCAACCCTCTTCCCCTTGGGTAGGGGCTGACTAAACAAGGCCTCTGCCATAATAAATAGGTGTCCAATCTCATCAACTCTTATCAGTCCGGCTTGTTGACACATTGCATCAAAGATTTCATCTGAGCCGGCAATAGAAGCTGTATGTGATAAAGTAGCTTTTGCCCCAATCGTTGAACTCCCACCCTTGAATATTATGATAGGTTTAATCCTAGACACCCTTCTAGCTACATTGAAAAACCTTCTGCCATCCTTTAACCCTTCAACATAGAGGCATATTACCCTTGTGTCATCATCCTGAGCAAGATATTCAAGGAAATCTGCTATCTGTAGATCAGCCTGATTTCCAATGCTGATAGATTTACTGATGCCAAAGCCCCTGATGCCGGCAACTTGTGCAGCGACAAAACGAAAGGTGCCGCTCTGGCTAATAAATGCCATTGGCCCATGACCAGGTTGAGGAAAGGGGGACACATTCAATCCAACAGCAGAGGTCCATAACCCATTTCCATTTGGGCCTATAAATCGCAATCCCCCTGATTTTGCTATTCTTACTGTTTCATCCTCCAGCGCTTTGCCCCTCTCGCCAGTTTCAGCAAAATCTGCCGTAATTATCACCCCTCCCTTCACGCCCTTCTTAATGCAGTTTCCCATAATCTTTGGCATATGAGCAGCAGGCACAGTAAAAACGGCTAAGTCAATATTGCTGGGAATATCGAGCACGTCAGGGTAGGCTTTAAGTCCGAATACCTCTTTTTCCTTTGGATTTATTGGATAAATATCTCCGCGGAACTTAGATGATATGGCCTGTTGTAAAACCATTCCACCCCATTTCGCAGGATTGTTGCTCGCGCCAATTATTGCAACTGATCTTGGTTTGAATATTGAATCAAGTTGTTCGATAATTTGTTCTGTCAATTTAAACTCCTTTGCTTATATGTATCAATTTTATATTGCTTCTAATGAGCATTTGACCTTTAGGCAAATCCTAAGTGGTTTACAATAGACTTCGAGTAAATTAGACTACCCCCTAGTGAGGTCAACAAAAAAAAGTTATATAAGCTGTTTTTCTAGTAACGACTCGACAAGGGTATGATAAAGAGAGTTGCTCACACTGCCACTCCTGCATTTTGAGGATGACTTTTGGGGGAGCGCCTTGTTAGTTTTCTTGTGAGGGAATGATGTGGTTTATCAAATAACCTTCCATGGACTATTGTGCCCTTATATCTCCCTGCCAATAGCGCCATTGAATAATTATTACCTTCGTAAGGATTATTTAATCTCCTGGTCCAATAGCCTGTATGGTGATTCGCCCCTGCAAGCAGGGCAGACATTATCTGGATTTGCTTTAAATGCTTCATGGCATAAATCACAAATAGCAACCGGTTTTTTTGTCTTCTTGCTGCCCTCTATGAACTCAGGCTTCAATTTAACTCGTTGAATGCCATAAATTCTATGCCCCGCTTCCTTGATTTGCGTAATGAGAAGGTCAAGGTCCTGTTCCTTCTTCGGTTTTTCCTTTAAAAACCAGCTTCTAATCTCAGTCCAGTCATCCAACCTTTCAATATCAAGATATATGCGAACCCCAATTCCGGAATATTTATTATAAAAGATTAAAGCAAATCGACCAAAATCTACAATCCTTAGCCAGCCATTGCCGATTGTACATGGAGTCAAAAGCTGCACTGCATCCGGAAGGCAGGCCTGTGTCTCGCAGATAACATCAAAATAATCTCCCTCAGGAAGATTATTCATTGCCAGGTCTATCATAAAGCCTCCGACCAGGATACCTGGGGCTAAACTCCCATGAAAAGATTTTACAATGTCGGCATATTCATCAAACCTATAGGCACAGATATTCATATATTCCTCAATATTTTTTCTACCATAGCAACCAACGTCATGGGGAATAAGCGGTTCTGACTTTGTCAAGTGTCCAATCCCATCCCACAGGACGCGACTGGACAATGGATTTAACACCGCTTGGCGCTGCGAATGGAAGGACGTTTGCCTTCTGCCATCCTCAATCCTCGCTGTGCAGCGCTGTGATCACAAATAGATGTCTCCTAAATATACGCTGGTCTTTAAGTCCACATCCATTGTCCTTTTATCATAATCCTTGTATAATATCTCAAGAACATACTTTCCGCTGTTTTCATCGAGTCTGTCAAATTTAAAATCACCGAAATTATCCGTCACTAGCTCATCTATTAACCTTGAATCTTGGAGTAACGCCACCTTGGCCCCCTCTGCGCAGTCCGCTATCCCATCATGCTGGTAAGCGATACTGCCAGCGATGAAACACTTGTTGAATAGATAAAAATTTTTATAATATACTCGCGGCCTTGTGTTGTATTCAGGATGGAACACCTCCAGCCCTTCAGCCTTCACGATCTTTTGCATTTCAGAGTCCTCAACATATAGTGAACGCAGTGCGCCCGTATAACATGATTGCACGCATCTAGGCTCCTCCCATCCCGCATCCAAAAGATGCGCGTCAAATATCCATTTCTGAGCAACCTGCTTTTCCTCATTCCAATAAACAACACCATAGGGGCATGAACTAACAATATCCTTCTGACCTCTGGCTTTAATCGGATCAATAATTACTATGCCATCCCTTCTTTTGTATACCGCCCCATTATTCGCCTCCTTTATGCAGGGGGCATCATCACAATGCATACAAAGCAGAGTCATATATGCAACATCCATCAAACCTCCATGACCCCGCTCCTTACGCATAACATTTATCCATCTATGCCCATGCTTTGGTTGGGCTACTGAATAGGGTGGATAATCGTTATCAACATATTCATCCTTATTGGAAAGGAAACAGTTATTACAATCAGAGCATTTTGATATATCTATTATCAGGTTCCATTTTTTCATTTATCTATTCCTCCCTCCACTTCTCAATTTGTACAAGGACCGCATTGTAGGCCGCTGAATGTGTCTTTGGCGCAATAAAGCGCTTGGATGTTAGAATATTCATAGACCCCCCACGATCCGGGGATTCCCCTGGTTTGCCCACTGGATCATACTTTGCGGATACTCCACATGCATGAATCGCCCCGGAGGAGACGCGCTCAGTAATCCTTGCAGCGCAGAGAACCGCTCCCCGATCATTGAAAACCTTGACAAGATCGTTTTCCTTGATGCCCCTTTTGTCTGCATCCTTTGTATTGATTCTTGCAATCCAGTAATAATAACCATCAACAAGAACACGATGATCCTTAACATCGTTCACAAAACTGTCTTTCCCATCATAATTGGTATGTATGCTAAAGCGCGGCTTCGGGGTTACCAATTGTAATGGATATTTATCATAGAGCTCTTTAGTATGATGACCTTCCCATGAAGGGACATACTTTGTCATTGTTGGTCTTTCAGTATCATCTGGATCGAATCTTTTTAGGCTTGAACAATCAAACTCGATCTTTCCGGATTGCGTCTGCAGACCCTCCAGTAAATTATCAGTATAATCTCCCGGCAGGGGACCCATATCCGGAGTGTCCTTCTTTCTCCCCTCCGCAAACCATCTCAAAGATACCGGTGGTCTGAGTTCTTCCGGAGGGGCAGGGACAACATAGTAGCCCTTCTTTAGGAATTTCTTCCATGTGGTAACCTTGGGCATGTCAGTTGCATCGAAATACCTCTTGCACCAGTCCAAATCTGTCATGCCTTCGGAGAAATATGCGCTATAACCCAATCTCTTTGCAAGTTCGTAGTAGATTTCATAATCCGGTTTAGATTCTCCCAAGGGCTCAATACACTTGTGTTGCATCGTAATAACGCGATGATTGAGAATATTAAAGGAATGACCGAGATAATGACCGGATTCACAGATATCCCAACGCTCAAAATTTGTGCACGCTGGTAGAATAATATCAGCAAACTTGGCCTCGCCCTCAAGCCAGATGGATTGGTTTACAACAAAGGGAAGCCTCTCTGTCCTGTACATCTTAACAAATCGATTTGTCTCGGTCATTGTGGCAATATGTGAGCTGCCCTGCCTGTAATACATCTGTATCCTCGCATGTCCGGGTTCGGGATACTGAAATTTCTGGAATTGACCCTCTATGGTGAGTGGATCGATCATATATCCGGATTGTGGCTCATCTGTGAGTATTGCCTCAGGAAGCCTCAATCTTGGTATTTTCTGGTTGGATGTATTCATCGTAACCGCCTGTGGCATATTGTTGATAAGGCGAAAGGCCAGGCCTGTATTCTGCAAATCACCGCTGATTCCACCCTCCGCATAACCCGGGAAGCAAAAACTGCCGTCAATGGGTGTGCCCACCTGGAGATTGCCCATATTGATTCCAGGTTTGCCGAGTCCCTGCATGGCAATGAGACAGACCATTGATCTGGCCCATTCTGCTCCAGTGGCATCGCGGCAGGCTGCACCCAGACCATTTCCAACACCGCCGGCGGACAGGAAGGTTTTTTTGGATGCCCATTCCCTGGCAAGGGCCCTGACGTCCTTTGGGGGGACACCCGCTTCCTTCTCCTGCCACTCAGGCGTTTTCGGGATACCATCATCCTTGCCCAGTATATAGTCTTTCCATTTATCAAACCCCGTCGTCCGTTTGGATATATAATCCTTGTCGTAAAGGTCTTCTGTGATCCAGACATAGGCGATTGCAAGGGCCAGCGCATTTCCGGAAGATGGTCTTACCGGCAGCCATTTGCCCCCAAAAAGGGCAGCAGTGTGGTTATAGTAAGGATCGATATGCACCATCTTTATGCCTAACTCTTTGGCCCACATGCGGCGAATCGTGCCTTCCCCTCCGCCATACACACCGCTTGTGCATTCCGGATCGCTGGACCAGAATACAATCATCTCGCATTCCTTAAGCGCCTCTTCAACCATGCTGTAGGATTCCGGCATGCCGACACGAAGGCTGTATCCCCAGTGGTGCATAGCGCCCCAGTACCATCCCTCAAAACTTGTTGGATTCTGAATAACCCTGCTGTGCCCAGCAATATTCCAAAACCTGTAGGTAGTGCTTAAGTAATGTGCGATATTCGAAAAGGTCTGATGATCACTGGGGGCAGCCAGGATTGCGCCCTGACCATATTCTCTTTTGATTCTTTTCATCTCATCAGCCACAATATCGAGGGCCTCTTCCCAACTGATTCTTTCATAACCTGATATCCCTCGATTCTCACAATTTCGCTCTCCCTTGGGATCAAAGTCGACTCGTTTCATCGGGTACAATATCCTGTCAGGCGAGTATACAAGCGATTTCGAGGCATAAACAAAGGGGGAAATCGTAGCCTTTCGAGGGGGTGTAAATTCACGTCCCCTTGCTTTAATAGTCCATGATTCAGCGTCATCCCTATCAAATTCTATGGGTGTAACTCGTATTATCCTCCCATCCTTCACATAAACAAAGACCGGTCCACCCAGAGTGCAATTTACATACCTTTTTGTGTTGTTTCCTACATCTATACCATATTTTATTCCCATGGTCATTATCTGGCCAAGGGTTTCAATAAACCATGATGATAATTCATCAGGTCCCTCCATTGACATCAGGAATTCTTTTGCAGCATTTAATGTGGATAGATAATCTATTGGCGGAGAGAGCAGTTTTACAGCTATCTCAGCAGTATAATATGTTATGATAACATCAGGATCAGGATGAATTCCCTTTTTTGAGGTGAAGCCGTCCTTAAATGTAAAATACCGGCCCATTGAATTATCCCTGATTTTTATCTGTGCAGTAAAGTTCGGCGCATCTTTCAGGCGTTTTTTATACAATGGATACCTGAATGATATTATTTTCATTATAACATGAAGACCAAAGAGTAAAATGGAGAATCTAATGTTTACAAATTTCATGGTTCCCCCTTTTGAAATGATTTGTAGCAATTGTTCAACCGAGGCGATTAGATCTTAATCATAGAAATTTTAATTATTTCGGTTTATGATGCTGATGCAACAAAGAATGTTATGCCAGCCCAGCAGGAAATCATAAGTAAAATCGAAGCAGTATAATAAAACAGTGGTTTTACCCTGTCCTTAACAAGAATCTTTTTAAGAGCTGTTCCTGTTAAATATCCTGTATTGAAGAGTATACCCGAAATTAACGACCATACCAGACCATGGGAAATAATGAATGATCCCATATTGTTAAAGGATAGAAGATAGGGACATGGCATTATTTGGATACCGACAACATAGAAAACCCCGGCTGCTAGAAAACCAGCCAGCATGCCGCAGGTTATTCGAAGCAGGTTGCTGCTGTGTATTTTATTACCAATGATGGACACAATCCCTGTCAGGGAAAGCCCTCCCCAGAGTATAGCCAGGTATGGATTTATTTTCCCAAATGACGTGATATCCAGGATTGTTATTATTAGCAGTTTGCTTAAAATTGCTATGAAGGGAATACCAAGTAAAACTATAGGCAAACCCTTCGGCAGTATTGATAGATTTCTGAAGATACCGACAGCAATACCCATTATGCCTATCCCGAGACCAATTGAAATGCCTGCTGTACCCCCTTTGTAGGGAAGACCTTTAATTATTGCCATGGTGTTTAACGCTAACTCCGATAAAAAACCCCAGAGAGAACCAAGGATTATAATAGCAATCATAATATCTATAGGCCTGATTCTCCTTTTGTTACTGATGATATTTTCTTTGTTCATTTTATCTCCCTCCTCGCTTTGTTCCCAATTATAATTGGGAGTTGAGACTATAGCAGATGTCAAATATAAATCCTCAACTTATGATAAATTTTACAAAAAATCCGAATTTGAATTCGGGGATTTATTCTATTAAAACTACTGCTTATAGCTGTGATCAATAAACACTTTTTATTATCGCTCTTCCGGGGCCGATCAAACAACCTATAAGCAGGTGGCAGTTGACTATTTGCTAAAATTCAGAAAAAATTACTGCTTGATGAAACATTTTTACTGAATAACCCTGCTTTTTCTTTAATGACAAAATTTCATCACTTTCAATAGACATTTATTGGAAAAATGATTATCTATTCATTAGATAATTGAAATTTACAAAATAAACCATTTCAAATTAATTTTCTTTCATACCATTACACATTATAAATTAAGCTACAGTTAAAATAATTAATCAATACCAATATACAATTCAGCTTATACATTTGTTGTACAATTTGTTATGAATTAAACATTATTGAGGTATCCAACCTCAGTTTAATACTAGCGACTGGATGTCTTATCTAAAGCATTATTATAAATATAAATTTAATATATAGTAAGATATTTGGGGAGGTTATTTATGAAGGAAAAAGTTATAACTTTAGTAATATCCTTTATGCTTTGTTTGATATCTGGATGCGGATGCAATGACGATGATAATGGAGGCGATGGATATTTCCCAATCGACACCACACCGCCTGTCATTACCCTCGTGTTTCCGGAGGATGGAGTTGGCGATGTGGCTGTCAACACCTCCATAACTGTAACATTCAGCGAAGAGATGAATCCCGTATCGATCAATGATTCAACATTCACAGTTAGCGGCCTTGCAGGAAGTGTTACTTATGAAGCGGCTACGATGACAGCAACATTCCAGCCTTCAGGATTTCTGGCTTACGATACAACATACACAGCCACTATCACCTCTGGTGCGGAGGATCTGGCGGGCAATCCTCTGAATAGTAATTATGAATGGAATTTTACAACTGATACTGCTTATCCACGTTTTGCCTACGTTGTCAATATGGGCAATAATTCCGTGTCAACCTATGCGGTCGAAAACGATACTGGCCGGTTTCGCTACTAGGGTAAAGTAGGGACGGAAGATTTGCCCGTTTCCGTCACCGTTGACCCATCGGGCAGCTATGCCTATGTGGCTAATTTTTTGGGCAATAGTGTTTCGCAATACACCATAGAGCCTGACGGGACGCTGACTCCAATGGCGCTTCCCACCGTGGCTGCGGGTGATAGTCCCCGATCCGTCATCGTTGATCCATCGAGCAGCTATGCCTACGTGGCTAATTTTGTCGACAATAGTATTTCGCAATACACCATAGAGCCTGACGGGACACTGACACCTATTGCGCCTGCCACCATTGCTACAGTTAGCGTGCCTGCATTCATCGCCTTTGTTAGTGGAACAGCGCCTTTGTCGCTGTCCCTAAATATGCCTATGTGGCCAGTTATAACATTGATTTTGATGTCTCGCAATACACCATAGGCGCAGACGGGGCGCTGACTCCAATGGTAATCCCCACTGTGGCTGTGGGAGAACGTCCCGTGTCTATCGTAACAACCGGCCGTTTCCAGTAACAATGCTCTTTCCAGCACCTGAGATTCGGCACCGGGGAAAATATAAAGGCTTCTCGCGAACGCCTGTAGCGGAATGAAAGCGCAGCTTTCAGCGACCTGAATGACTACCTTTAGGGCTTGTTAATGCTCTTCTCTATGCCATTAAATTTAAGTTGAAAAGGATATGCACTATAAGGAACAAAATGTATGTGACTTCGTGGTAAAGAGGATTCAAGGAGTTAAGTGAAAAGCCATAAGTTCATATTAGGGGCGAAGGGCCCTTCGCCCCTAATATGAACCCTGTATTCTCTGTTTTACCAAAAAAAAATGATATAATAAGCTATATTGTATATCATTCCGGGCGGAGTGCCGGAATCTTAAATTTTACAAAACCTTGCGAATACCTCAATTGTGCAAAAGATAGAAACAGATATCCGTTACATCATGAAATAGACATCCATTATCAATAAAAACCAATTAGGATTTGAGTTATCTCTGTTTAAAAGGCGTTTAAAAATATATATTGATAACGAGATCATGGGATTTACACCCTATTCGAGTTGCGTCTTGTGATATTTCGCTGTTTTAGATCTGATCTTGCTATAAATGCACTGACTATGACTGTTGCTCATAGGAAACCAAATCCTGGATTGATTTTTCATTCAGATAGAGGAATTCAGTATGCATCTGAATCATTTAGAGAGGATTTGAAAACATATATAATGGTTCAGAGCATGAGTAGAAAGGGGGATTGCTGGGATAATGCATGTGCTGACAGTTTTTTCTCAACATTAAAGATGGAGGGAGTCTATAAAGAAATTATAAGACCAGAAAAGAAGCACAGGAATCTATTTTTGAATATATTGAAGTCTTTTATAATGGACAGAGGATTCATTCTTTTCTTGACTATAAAAGTCCAGAAGAATATGAGTCATCTGATTCAATAATGAAATATGTTGCTTAACTATGTATCCGTAATTGTGGGGCAAGCCCACCTGTTTATCAATTTTGCTCCACAATGGGCAGTAAAATCAATTTGCTACCCCCATTGGATAAAATAATAAAAAAAGGGTTGCAATTATATTAGATTATCACCAGGGTTTATTTCTTAAATATCCAAGTTTAAAGAAGCAACGACATTGCTTCGCTTATAAGATTAAGTTTTGTCTTTTCTTAATATTGATTTTTTTTAATCGCATCACGAATAACATCATTTTATTGACACTTATTAACAGTAAGTATATTGATAGCCTAATTTTCACTATGACTAACGAAAAGGTATAGATTGAATTTAATGCTGTTGTGTATCAGCATCATTATAATATTGAATAATTTAAAGGGAGGTATAAAATGAAAGTACTAGTCACTTACTTCAGTCAAACCGGAAACACTGAACAGATTGCTAAGGCAATTCATCAGGAAGCATCACAGTCCAATGATGCAGTTTTACAGAAACTCGAAGAGACTAATGTCAGCAATGTGAGTGATTATGATTTAGTCTTTTTGGGAACCCCAATACACGCAGGCGGAATTTCTGCTAATGCCAAGGAATTTTTAGAGTCCTTTTCCGGATCATTAAAATTAGCCGGATTTGTCACTCATGCTTCTCCAGCTTTTGAAAAAACTAGCTTTGAAGTAGGCCTAAAGACTTTAGATGAAGTAACCAAGGAAAAGGGTATAAAATACCTTGGTTGCTTTGATTGTCAGGGACGTCTTACACCAGAGCTTCATGACATAGTGAAACAGTCTCGAGGACTATCGGATGAAGAATGGTCTGAGAGAATGGCACAATCTGATTCTCACCCTAACAGTGATGATGAGGGTAATGCTAAAGCCTTTGCTAAAGATGTATTATCAAAAGCATAATAAAATTTTATACAATAAATCAGTAAGCATGAGACAATTCACCCATATGCAAAGGTAGGGTCGCTAACCTTCAAAGAGCTAAATATGAATTTTCACTAATTTAACAACAAAATCGAATATATATTTTTACCTTCTGAATCTCAGGATAGAAGGGGATTAAAAAAATCCCCTTCTATCCTGATAGCCATGTAAATAATTATCGTTCTGACTAGACCAGTTTTGATGATTATTCAATTACTTCAAAAGTCATTTTTTCAACGTATCTATTTCCGTTCATATCCTTTGTAATAACCTTTAAATTATGCATACCCACCTCAAGATCAGTCGGTATAGCAGCTTTGCAAACATGTGTTGATCTTCTCGCATGCAGCCATGGATCTAATGGCTGAGGGTCTGCTGGACCATACTGTGCTCCTGTCCATAGCTCAAATCCTGCTGCATAACGATAAACATATGCATGTAGTCGAAACGCGTAAGGATCAGGATATTCACTATCTCTCATTAAAGTAATGGGTTTACGATTATCAATTTTGCATTTAACAATAGAATCCCTAGATCCATTCCAAACATTAGCTACTAGTATTGTGCTATCCAGATCGGACTTGGCAAGCAAATTCGGACTATTCAGATCGTTAATCGTCACAGGCGGACTTGGCGATCTGATAGCAGGATCAATATTTACCCAATCCCATAACTGATCATACCAACCCTGAAAAGATGGTGTCATGAAGGAAATATTCATCTGCCTGTTTTTGCATTCACCCGTTGCTTTATATTCATCAATATAGGTGTTTTGCCTAAAATTAAACACCATGTAACCTCGTGGTGCTCCACCTCCTTGATATGCCATTGGTATACCAGCATCATCAACGTCACCTGACCACCAAGAACAGCAAGCAGCGCTGACAATTATTTGACGAATTGGCGTTGGTTGTCCCCAGCCGTCCTCTTCATCCCCTGGCAAAAAATGTTCAAGAGTATGTGAATGCCCGCCTAATGATATAGCTTTTCTCCCTTCGAGCAGCTGATATAATTTTTCTCAATTCTTCAACTGATGTTGCTGAGCTTGGTTGTCGCAATGCGATACAATTGGTATATGCATATTTAAAACTATTAGATGATCCATCGGAACAAATTTAAGTTCATTTTTTAGTCATTCCATCTGTTTTGCATCAATTTCACCATGATAGGTTTTATAATCACCTGATGAATATAGAAGAATTTAGGAATCCTTTTTTCATTTAGAGGGGACTGAAAACATCTTGGCTTACTTACAAAAACAATCATCTCATCATAAGCGGGTAAAGAATAATATCCTAATCCATTTGTTTTGACAACCTCTTTGCCATTTGAAACGCATAATCCATACAGACCTTTATAACCATTATCTTTTATACCATTACTGAGTTAATAAAAAGATTTAGGTTATTAGTAGTATACACACTGCTTTAATATTTTTCCGGAAAATACAGTAAAATAAAACACACAGCCTGTTAATTACGAATAAGGAAATAGTAAATTTTAAATAAAATGAGATAGTGATTACTTCAAAAAAAGGTTTGAATATCATGAGGTTAATGTTATTCCATCAAAACTGAATTCGCCAAAAATTATAAGGGATCAACAAACAGTTTGTTTATGTTTTTTTACATCTGATCCTCATTGCCTGCTGATTATTTAATTGCATCATGATGAAAAAAAATATATCTTGGCATTCACACTAATTAGCAACTTCCATTTAGCGAATAGGAGTTTTAGACCAATACAATCATAGTATAATTAAATCTGAAACCACGCTATAAACACCTTAATCTATCTAATAAATGAATTCACAAGCAAATGGATAAAAAAGTTAAAATTGAGAGGATTTTATGCGAAAACCATTAATGATGTATAAATGGATGTTTATATGTTTTTTTATATTCATTTCGAGTATGGCTTTTTCACAAAATAATAAGCCAGGAATGGACAAAAAAAGTATGCAAAATGAAGAGACCATAAAAGAAAGACTAAAAAAAAATGAAAAATTAGAATTAGATCTCGAAAGGTTATTATACCTTGTTTTAAGAAACAATCTGGATGTGAAAAAAGCATTGCTTAATTATAAAGAATCGGAAATTGCGTTAAAAAAATACCGAAGCAAGTTTGATTATTCCCTTTTTATAAACCCCGACTATTCGTCAGTCGAAAACTCTCCGGATAATCCTGCTTCAATATTTCAGGGAACCAAAACAGAGAGATTTAATGTTGATGCTGGTATATTCAGAAAATTTAGAACAGGAACAAGAGTACAAATAGGCATCAATGGTATCTACCAAAATGTTATGGGAGCTGAGATTGATTCATCTATGGGAAGCTATGATCTTGGTGGCAAGGGTTATCAATCTGGATTTATGGTTTCAATTAGCCAGGAACTTTTAAAGAATATGTTTGGAGTTTCAGATCGATTAAATGAAAAGATATTAGCCAACAATAATGAATCGAATAAAAGGCTTGTTAAGCATTATCTTGCTAATCTGCTTGTTGAAGCGCTTGTTGGATATTGGAATGTGCTAATTGCCGAGGATAACCTCGAAACTGTAAAAATTAGCCTTAAAAGCACAATAGACATTAGAGATCTTGTTATAAGGAAACAGACTTTGGGCCTCTCTGAAAAAGAGGAGCTTCTTGATTGGAATAGCAAGGTATTACAGAGTACAAATCGTTTAGAAATAGCCCAGAAGAATCTTTTTGATGCACGACAAGCTGTATTAAGGACCCTTAATCTTGAAGAAAGCACAGATTTCGATATTGTTCAAACATTTAGCACCACCGCTCCGGAAGTAAAAGTTCAAGTTGCATTAAAGGATGCCCTCTTAAATAGAGCTGATCTTGCAAATCTGAGATCAAATCTGAAAAATTTTGAACTTGAGTGTAAGATAGCCTCATGCAATATGGAACCTGCGCTAAAGATGAAGTTAAGCGCAGGGAGTGTTGATTATAGTGAAAATAGCTACAGTTCTACTTATAATGATATAAACAGACAATGGTCACTAGGCTTTGAATTAACCTATCCATTGGGCAATAATGAGTCAGAGGCAACAATGACAAAGGCTATGTTGAATTATAAAAGGGGTTACATTGAATTAAAACAACTTGAAAAGGAGATTAAGGATCAGATTGATTCTCTTGTAAAAGAGTGTGAGGTAATGTTTTCTGTATACCAAAAGACCAAAAAATCATCTGAATATTCCAAAAGTTACTATAATCAGGTATTTAAAAAATTCAAACAGGGCAGATACGATGCAGTGAAGCTTAAACTTTCCCTTGATAATTATATAAATTTACGTCAACAGGAACTGAAGAGTTTAGTGGATTATAACATTAGTTTGTTAAGAAGGGATCTTGCTAGAAGTGTTATATTTAAAAATTTTAATATCAATATCGATTCATTCTTAAATTAACTTTTTTTCAATGCATTGATAAAATTAAACATTCGAACTCACGTCATTCGAAAGATAGTAAAGGCAGAATAGTTTACGTCTAAATCTGGAGAGGAGCTAATTATGAAAAGGATCGTAACATACTTCGCAAATCAATCCCTAATCGTTAATCTCATTTCTATCGGCATTTTGCTTACTGGAATCGTTTTGAGCTATACTGCCAAAAGGGAAGCATTCCCTAATATAGATTTCTACTATATAATAGTGACAACAATTTATCCCGGAGCTACTGCGGAGGATGTTGAAAAGCATATTACATTATCCATTGAGGATGAACTGCGTGAGGTAGATGGTATTGATGAGTTGATTTCAGATTCACTGGAAAACAGATCAGTTGTTGTAATAAAACTCGATCCGAATATAGAGAATAAGGATAAGACTGTAACCGATATCACCAATGCCATTGACAGAATAGACGAACTCCCAGAAGACGCAGAAGATCCGATGATTGTCGAACTCAATACCCGACAACAACCAGTGCTGGATATCGCAATAATAAACAAAAATGATATCCATAACGACCAAGAGGAATTTGAGCTGCGTAAATATGCAGAAATCATCAAGGATAAAATCCTCAATATTCAAGGTGTAGCAAAAATCGATAAAAAAGGATATAGAGACAGGGAGATGATCGTTGAGGTAAATCCTACCCTTCTTGATGAATACCATATTGCAATGAACGATATCATTATGGCTCTTTCTAAAAAAAATCTAAACTTCCCTGGTGGCCTAATCAACGATAAAAACACTGAAGTCTTACTTAGAACAATCGGAGAAGTAGAGACAGTCAAAGATATAACCAATGTTCTTATTAGAGCAAATGATATGGGCAACTGGGTTAAGATTGGCGATGTAGCAAGGGTAAAGGATTCCTTTGAAGAGGAGAAGATCATCAATAAAACAGTTGGGAAGAGGTCAATTACCCTTACAATCATAAAAAAGGATTCAGCAGATATTATTGACCTCGTTGAAAGGATTAACCGAGATCTTGATATAATAAAAAAAATAATCCCTGAAAACTACCAACTGGTGATAACAAATGACCTCTCTTTCTATGTTCAAAGAAGGTTGGATGTGTTAACGAACAATGGAATGATTGGGATAATTCTCGTTGTTATCTCATTATTTATTGCCCTGGGATGGAGAATATCAGTGGTCACTGCCTTAGGGCTTCCCCTCGCCTTTGCAGGAACATTCATCTGGATGGCTTATTATGATGTCAGCATAAACCTGATGTCCATGTTTGGGTTGATTATGGTTCTTGGTATGCTTGTTGATGATGCTATTATAGTAGCAGAGAACGTCTATAGACATATTGAAGAGGGAGAGGGAATCAAAGATGCGGTTATTTATGGAGTATCCGAGGTGATTATTCCTGTAGCAGGGACTATCCTTACAACAATTGCTGCTTTCGCTCCATTGATGTTTATGTCTGGAATCATGGGAAAATTTATGTGGACTCTGCCAGCAGTTGTTTCAGTTGCTCTGGTATCATCCTGGGTTGAGTCCATGTTTATTCTCCCCTCTCACATAATGGATATTGAGAGGGGGAGGAAGGAAATCAAATCAGAGACTAATGGAAAAGGCAACAACCTCCTTCATTTGATTAAAAACAAATATATGAGTACTCTAAAAATTGTAATAACACACAAATATATCTTTTTAGTGGCTGTAATATTCATATTTATAGGATCCCTTGTTTTTGCAGCTTTTAAAGTAAAATTTATCCTCTTTCCTGCTGGTGGAATAGAAATATTTGTAGTAAAGGCAGAAGCGCCATCAGGTACAGGGATAGAATCAATGAGTAAAAGACTCTCATCAATTGAGAAGATCATCTCCGAACTACCGACAGAAGAACTTGATAGCTTTACATCCAGAGCAGGCATTGTTCAGGAGGAGACGAATGATCCCTTTACTAAAATAGGATCAAGATATGGTGTAATAATTGTATATCTCACCCCTACTCAGGATAGGGAGAGAAAGGCAGATGAAATCATGAATTCAATAAGGGAGAGATGTAAAGGGATCAAAGAATTTGAAAAGCTTGAATTCAAATATATTCAGGGTGGTCCACCAGTAGGAAAACCAGTATCAATAGTACTAAAGGGAAATAATTTTACAACACTCTCTCAAATGGCAGAAGAATATAAAAAATATCTATCAAATATAGAGGGAATAAAAGATATTAAGGATAATTTTGAGACGGATAAAGAGGAGTTGAGGGTATATGTGAATGAGAAGACCGCTGCACTGGCAGGCATAAGCGTGTATGATGTTGCATCAACCATAAGGTCTTGTTATGAAGGGATTGTTGCCACAAGCATAAAGAAGACTAATGAAGAGATTGATATAAGAGTCATCTTTCCCAAAAGCCTTCGAAATACCATTGAGAGTATGAAAAAGATAAAGATAGCAAATAAAATGGGTAATCTTATACCCCTAATCTCGATAACAAGATTTGAAAGGGATAGTGGAATTTCGTTAATCAACAGAAAGGATTGGAGAAGGGCTATTACCGTTACTGCGGATATTGATGAAGAAGCAAAAGATATCACATCAGTCTCTATTAATAGACAATTACAAAAGGAATTCTCTGAAATTGAGGAGCGATATCCGGGATATTCAGTTAATTATGAGGGAGAATTTAAGGATACAGAGGAATCAATTGAGAGTCTCACGAAATCCTTCATTATTGCAGCTATGATTATTTACATCATAATGGTTGCGCTTTTTAGATCCTTAATTCACCCTATTGTCATAATGGGAGTTATTCCTCTTACACTAACCGGAGTCATCTGGGCCTTCTATTTTCATGGGCTTCCCCTCTCATTTTTAGCAATTATGGGCGTTGTTGGTTTAACCGGAGTTGTTGTAAACGATTCCATTATTTATATTGATTTTATTAATAAGGGTCGAGAACAAGGACTATCATCATTAGAATCATCCCTGAAGGCCGGAGCAAATAGATTGCGCCCTATCTTCCTTACTACTATAACCACATTTTGTGGGCTCTTGCCTACAGCATATGGTATTGGTGGTGATGATCCATTCCTAAAACCAATGGCTATATCCATGTCTTGGGGATTGGCCTTTGGAACACTGGTCACTCTGATTGTAACTCCTTTGCTATATAATATCTTTGTCGATATTAGATCGATCTTTATCAGAAATGGACGGTCATAATCACCTCAGTGACCGGTCAGTATATATGAAAATGTGGAATAAACTATATTTTCCTCACATTTTCGTGTGTTTAATTCATTCCAGTATTATGATTTATACTCAGTTGAATTGAGTTTGTGAAATTATTAAAATTCTATTAAAATTTACACTTCTGAAAGTCGTCTGATTTATAGGAGTTTTGGTGAAAAGATGGCAAACTTTGGACAATAATTTTAGCTCATTAAGCGAATAATGTGAATTTCTGCAAGATTGTGATCAATAATAAAAAAATAGGATTAGTCTAATCCTATAATTAAAAATTGCTACCATAATGGATTTCTCCATTTTTATGTGTCGGTTAATGGGTTTAAAACGTTTTTCTGAAGCAGAGGGGATGTAAAAATGTGGCAAAGCCGTGACAAATAATATCATTAGTAAAGGAGATATTTGGCCCTCACCTTTCTATAATTTTCAATCTCATCTTTAATCTCATCATAAAAATCCCTGTAATCCATGCCTCTAGTTATAGCCTCCCTCAATTTATCTGTTCCTGCAAGATAATCAATATCGAATCCATCTCTGTATTTCTCCCATTTACACTCCTTATAGGTTTCCATAATATACCTGATCAGTCTGTATGACACCTCCGTTGGGCTGAACCTTCCCCCCATATATAGTATGTGAACGCCGCCACATTTTTCATCCTTATGCTTCGAAAATGTAGGCTTGAAACAGATGGGCCTAAAATTAAAATTACACAAACCCAATCCCTTTAGTCCTTCACAGAATGAGATTGGTTCAATCCACGGCGCGCCTAGGTATTCAAAGGGCTTTGTAGTGCCTCTGCCAAGAGAGATGTTGATTCCCTCTAACAGCACAACCGCCGAATAAACAACAGAGGACTCAAATGTTGGAAGATTCGGGGAAGGCGGCACCCATGGAAGCATGGTCTCATTATAGAGCATATCCCTATCATAGTTAACTAAGGGGATTACATTTAGCATAACATCCTTAACAAATTCACCCTTGTAATATAGCGCTGACTCGCCTATGGTCATCCCATATATGAAGGGGACAGGGAAGGCGCTGATGTACCGCGAAAAGAATTTTTCATCTAAGTATGATCCATCAACACCCAGAAATCCAATGGGATTAGGCCTATCAAGCACAATCAACTCCTTATCTTCTCCATTTAAGACATCCATGACAAACTTTAGGTTTGAGATGTAGGTGTAACACCTCATTCCCATATCCTGAATGTCAAATATAACAATGTCCGCAATGCTCAAAAGGCTTTTAAGAGATGCCTTGTTTAATTTGTGCATGTTGTACACAATAGCGTTAAGCTCTTCAGAAACATTATACATCTCTTTATCATAATCGTTCTGATATCCATACAGTCCATGTTCCGGCACCAGGATGAATGCAATCTCAATTCCATTATCCCTAAAGAGATCAATATTCCTTTGAAGATAGTAATCTAAACCGGAATGATTTGTAACAACAACCGCGCTCCTCTTTTTATAGGCATGTGCATATTTTTCAATAAAGTACTCTAAACCTGAGTATACCCTCCTCTCGTTTTTTGCCGGTATATGATAATACCTCTTCCCTGAAGAGCAGAAGGAAAAAATTATGCAAAACGCTAGAATTATCACCTGAAACCTTCTCATGATAGCCCTATCCTTTATTCTATTATTCTATACTCGATACACATTCGCGCCTGTTAGAGATGCGTTCAATTATGATACTAATAGTATAGAATAGATTTTAAAATAATGCTACTAATAATATCGCTTATCTTAATCTTCACTTGAAAAACATTCCAATAAAATGAGATCACAATTTTGATGCCACAATTCATAGTGAATAACAATTGTATGGAGGGATAAAAGTTTAATGAAGAGCCTGGATGTGAGGGATTTGCTTTAAATCATTATAACTCACCAGGAAGACCAAACTCGAATTACAAAATGTCTACCGGTAGTGTATGAATGTACCGAATTATTAAATTATCGTTTATAATTCCAACCGAGTGTAGTGGAACGAGGCGAATGCAGGAATCTCATTGTCAGATGATTCCTGCTTTCGCAGAGCCTGCACCTGTGCATACAGGTGAATGACATTAGAAATGATATTTTCGATAAATTAAAACACCAGCAGTCTACTTTATCCCCAAAAAGTCGATAAGACCTAAGCTTAACTGTGGGACATAGGTTATTATTAGAAGTCCTATTAGCAATAAACCCAAAAAGGGAATAGCGGCTCCATATAACGAGATGATAGACTTCTTAAACCTGAAACTGGAAATAAATAGATTCATCCCAACCGGGGGCGTGGAGTAGCCGATCTCCAGGTTTGTTAAGAATATTATTCCCAGATGGACTGGGTCCACCCCATAGCTCTTTGCAATGGGCAAAATCAGCGGAACAACGACCAATATTGCGGAATAGATATCCAGCAGACATCCCACAATCAAAAGAAAAATATTCAGAATTATCAGAAAAACAATCTTTGAGGTAATATATGTCCTCATAAAATTCAGTATTACCATTGGTATCTCTGCATCGACCATATAGTTTGTAAGGCCATAGGCAGAACCCATGATTATGAGTATTCCACCAACAAGTATCATGCTCTGTTTCATTATGAGGGGAATGTTCTTGAGTTTAATATCCTTATAAATATAGATCTCAATAATAAGCGAATATGCTATAGTAATGGCAGCAACCTCGCCAAGCGTAACAAAGCCGCCGAAGATTCCAACGATTATGATAACAGGAATTACCAACTCCCATTTGGCCTCATTTACAGCTTTGACAACCTGCATAAAGGAGACTTTCGCCTTAGGAAGCCTGTTCATTTTGGCTGTATAGGTGCTGTAGATTGAGAGAATAATTATAAGCAGAATTCCAGGTATTAGGCCTGCCACAAAAAGATGGATAATGTTTGTCTCAGAAACAGCGCCATACATAATTATGGGAAGACTGGGCGCGAAGAGTAGCCCTAAACTTCCGGAAGAGGTAAGCAAACCCAATGAAAACTTTTCAGGATATCTTTCCTTTATGAGCGAGGGATAAAGAATTCCCCCTAATGCAATGATTGTAACCCCTGAGGCGCCGGTAAAGGCTGTAAAGAATGCGCATGTAACCAGGGATACAATGGCAAGGCCCCCCGGCATCCAGCCTACTAATGCCTTTGAGACGTTGATAATCCTCGTAGAGGTCTTGCTTTCAGCAAGGATGTATCCGGTAAAGGCAAAGAGCGGGATTGTGTAAAGCAGGGGTGTATTGGCAAAATTATTGTATACATCAACCACTATTGCGGATAGATGGATATCAGCGGAAAGGAATCCGAGTATGGCAAAAGAGGATACAACCACAAAAATTGGAGCGCCCAACAGGGCTATTATTACTATAAATATTATTGCCAGTAGAATCAATTTATTTTGCCTTTGACAATTTAATTATATTAGACAAGCCGCTGGCAGCAAAACGCAGGGCTATAACGGAATAACCAATAGGGATGATCATTTCAATTATCCATAAGGGGATATCATAAAAGGGCAATCTCTCCTGACCTTCATACTCCATGTAAACGAAGTAGCAGGATGCATACACAATGACACAACAAATTAGAACAGAAAATATAGTTACTGTAGTTTCAACAAGCTGTCTCCACTTTTCAGGTAAAATCTTTAAGGCCACATCAATTCTAATATGAGAACCCTCTTTAGCTGCAAGCCCTGCCCCAACAAATACTATCCAGAGAAGCAGGTGCTTCACAATTGAATCTCCGCCAATAATGCCGGTGTGAAAGACATTTCTCAATACAAGCTGAATTAAAACCAGAATAACCATTAATCCCAAAAGGGTTGAAAGAAGCGCCTCCTCAATTTTCACCAGCCTATCAAGAATTGTATTTGAAACCTCTTCACAAGCGCCGCATTCAGGACATGCCTTTGCGCTTTCCTCAAGCCCCACACCACATCTTTGACAGCGCATATTATTGCTCCTATTTGATTAATTCCCAGGCGCTTTCCGGATGAAGTCTTCTATATTCATCAAGCAGAGATAAAGCCTGGTTCAGGAGTTCTTTAGAGTAGAGCTTTCCCACAAGGTTTTCTCTCGCAGTAATCCCGGCCTTTATAAGATACTTTCCAAATTCTCCGTCAGGATCAACATGCACAATCTTTACGCCAGCGTCCTTCAAAAGCTGCGCGCTTCGATTATTCACATCTCTCATGGCATTGGATAGCTTATCATTATGATATTTTGCGATCTCTTGAACTATCTTTCTGCTGGTTGGCGATATTTTGTTCCAGATACTCTTTGTTACGAGCAGTGCTCCCAATAGATTCATTGAAGGAAAATCGGACACATATGGAAACCTTGTATACCATCGAAATCCCATCGCAAAAAAGGTAGTCATACTGGCAGAATTTATGAGATTTGTGGAAACTGAGGTCATAACGTCCGTAACTGATAGCGGAATAGGTGTAATATCAAAGGCCTTATAAACTTCAACAACCAAGGGATCGTCAGTAGGCATCCAATGCTTCTGTTTCTTTAGTATTTCAATCGAGGTAAGGGGTTCCTTGGAGAAGTTATATAAAAATCCAACCTCATTGTACCCCAACATAATAAAGCCCTTCTTTTCAAAATACTTGTTCAGGTTATCCGTCAGTTTATTCCGAACGTATGCGACCTCATCAGAATTTCTAAACATGTAGGGGATTTCTGTGATCCTCACCTCAGGAACGATCTGCCCAAGACCTGATCCGGAAAATGCGCCGCCATGCAGTTGCCGCAAACGTATTTTGCGTAAAACATTTCTTTCATCTCCCTGAACGCCGCCCCAATATACAATAAAATCAACCTCATTATTCGTCTTGGTTCTAATCTCTGTCCTGATCTTCTCCATATAATTCATCGCCATAGACCCCTGCGGGGCTATGGTAGCCAGTTTTATTCTGATTTTTGCTGGTTTTCTTTTCTTATACTTTACCCCATCTTCTGCTTCAATTACCGTAAAAGACATTCCTAATCCAATAAAAATTAAAACAGAAAGCGCTATAATTTTTCTCATCCCCTTGCCCCCTATTGAAATTATGCCTGATCTTAGCGATTATAATAAATACTATCAAAAATGGTAGAAATTTTTAACCTATGAGATATATAGATTGATTATTAATTATCAATCAACTCCACTTATTTAATATGATTGAATCATAGAAAAATGCATTCAGAAGTTTGTCAATATAAAAAGATATTCTCAAGCATCGGTATTTGTAACTTCAGAGTAAGCCCTTAATCTTTAAGGGCTTACTCTGATTATTACTTCTCGCTAGTGGGCTTAGTTCACTGCCATATAAATTGAGGGGCAAAATGAGATTCCTGTATTCACAGGAATAACGACTGCCAACTGTCACTCCTGCAAATGCAGGAGTCTATATTATATTGAAACATGACGAGATTCCTGCATTCGCAGGAATGACATACTGATACAGGAATGACATGCAGATAATAGTCCATTTCTCCACCCCTCACTTTATGAGCATTTACTATTCATTAAGAACTATTTAAGTTAATCGCCTCCCCGGAGTTTTCACATCCAGGTTGCTACCCACCCCGGGGCAGCGTGTTTAATAATTTGTTCGACCATGAGCATACAGCAAGGAATTCCTTCTTCTCGCTTGTGTAAACTGTCTGAATAATTAAATCTATAATATCGAGCAACGACTCCTCAATTCTGTTGCCGAGCAGAAAACGCTGGCTTCTGGGGAAGCACTCAAGAACAGGGATTATCCATAACAGCAGATAGTAAACTTTTGTTAGCGCGTTGATTTTTTTAATCTCTTTTGCCATATTTAGATTATATTGTGATTTAAAAATTTTTTCGACCGCCTTCGGCGGTAAAAAAGTGTAAAAAAGTAAAAGTATAAAGTGTTACAATTGAGCCCTGGCGCAACGAAATCCAACAACGATGTACCTATCGAGCGGGACGCCGTCGAGGCGAGCTGCACAGCGACAGTCGCCCTGCCCACCGCTCCACGAGCCACCGCGCAAGGCATAGCTATCTTTATCCTTGTCAGACCAGCTTGACGTCCACTCCCAGACATTACCGGCCATGTCATAACAGCCTGCCGGGCTTCTGCCTTTTGGATAAAGTGTCACTCTCGTTGTCTTCCCATGACCAGACTCTCGTGTATTGCAAAGCTCACGATCAAATTCGTCTCCCCATGGATATTCCCGGCCGTCGGTCCCTCTGGCAGCGCGCTCCCACTCTATCTCCGTTGGCAGCCTTTTATGCGCCCATTTTGCATATGCCTCAGCCTCGTAAAAGTTTACCCCTACAACAGGGCAGTCCGCTTGGCTCCATTTTGGATCATTCCAATATTTTGGTTGGATAACATTACCGCGATTCCTCCAATTAAATCCTTCTTCACTCCAGTATTTGTCATTTCTATATCCTCCAGCCTTAATAAATTCTTCATATTGCGCATTGGTAACAGAATAGATATCAATCTCGTAAGGTTGATCAATCTTTTTTTCTCTCTTATCATCTCCATATTTGAAAGTAGCAGCATCTATTTTTGCCATTATGCCGAAATCAAACTGGTCTTCAGTGTCTTTCTTATCCTCATTATATTTTGCGCTCTCGACAACTCCGCTCATGGTTATCAATTGTACAAGCTTATCCCTTTCAATGTCAAATTTGAGTATAATATCAACCAGAACCTTCTGATTAATATACTGCTGAAGTGAGGAGGGAGCCTTTTCAGGAATCTCTGATGGAATAATCCAGCGCTCTGTATCGTCTCCGAGCGCTTCTTGAACCCTCTTAATCTCTTTTTTGAGTTCATCTAAATTATCAGGATTACCTCTAATATCATCCCTAAGACGTGGGTAGCGGTAATCAATAATATTCCAGAACAGCACATGTCTAAACTCAATATCATCGATATTTCTGTTTCTTAAGAGACCAGCAACCAGATTCAGATTATTCAAGAAACGCTTAAGTCGTCGCGGGTTATCCTGCATTGCAGGCAGAATGAGCGGAAGATGCGGCGTTACATCATCCATATTAGCAAGAACAAGTTTTTCCAAGAATAACTCAAAATCAATATTTGTAAACTTCGGCAGGTTGAAGGTTACCTGAACGATCTTATCCATAAATTTTACCGCATCGCTATCATAAGTTTTTTTGAGAGCTTTTTCAATAATATCGTTATCAGCGCCAATTACAAACACGCATCCCTTTTTATCCATGAATAACTTGATGGTCTCAAGCACGTTCAGAATTCTCGGTTCAGGGCAGCGGTCAAGGTCATCAATGAAAATAATCAGCGCAGCTTTGGTATCATCCGGCTTTTCTGATTCTTTTCCTTTCGGTCTCCAATTCAGATATGTCCAAAGGAGGTCGTCAAAGAACTCCTGAAATATATCATAAAAACCGAGTTTTTCTTTATATTTCATTTCCGAAAAAAATTCCGATATATTAACTCCTGCAACAAGTTTTGACAAATCTCCTGTAATTTTAGATGTTTTAATCCTGTCAGTAAGTTCTTGAATTTTTGCTTTGCATAATTGAAAGAAATTATCCTGCTCCATGGTTTTGAATATCTCTTCAATCAATGCAGCCAGTATTTCATCTTCATTTTTATATTTCCATGCCTGAAACCAGACAGTTCTGCATTTTCGATAAATTTTTTTATCTTTGAATTCATTATTTTTTTCTAATCTTTTATTCTTTTCATTCCTTGGATCAAGTCGGTATCTGGTGGTCTGCATCAATGTTGTTTTGCCTGATCCCCAGGGTCCGTAAATGCCGATAACAAGCGGTGTCTTATTATCTTTATTTGCGATAAGCTCCGCAATAGTTTTGGAATAGGCGTTAAAACCAAATTGGTCGGAATTCATTTTCGGACTGTCGCTTATAATGTAGACAGGCTTGTGAGTTTTTTTGTCTGTCATTCGTTCTCCCTCCTAATAATCTGAGTGTGGTTGTAAATTGTGTGTAAAGTTAAAAATCAGATGCTGTGGTTTCCTTGTATTCACAGGGGAATACTCTGTGGGCGCAGTAATGACATAGGGATTACTCCTATTCCATGTTTCCCACATGTTATACCTGTCATTCCGGCCGTGCGTAGTGAAGCGAAGCGAGTGCCGGAATCTCACGGAAAAATATATATTCAGAAGAGTCCGGCATTCGCAGTAATGACATAGGGCAACAGTTACTTGTCAAAGGTCACAACTGCGTATGCAGGAGCCTCTCTATAATAAAATCATGATTGAGACCCCTGTATTCACAGAACCTGACCCTGTGCATACTCTAACTTCTACCCACATTTTTTTGTGTAAAGCAAGGAGATGTGGGGATTAAAGAGATATGGTGATATTTAATCAATTTCTATTCTTCTAAAATCTGCCCTCTCCTTAGCAAAGTTAACAAGAATACCAACTTTTAGTCAGGTTGCTTTTAAATATGAAGGAATTTGAGTATAATGTGATTTACTAAGATTTTCAACAGTCTTAAGTTCAATAATAATTCTATTTTCTACAAGAATATCAAGCCTATGACAGCCAATTTGTTCATCTTGATAAAAGATAATAACTTCCTTTTTGTTTTCTGTTGTAATATTTCAATTGTTTAACTCAATTAATAATGCCTTTCTATAAATACTTTCCAAAAATCCTGGACCAAGAGTATTATGAACCTTAATAATAGACCTTATTATTAATTCAGTTAGTTTATCTTTTTTATATTCAATCACCTTATCTCTATAATCCCCTTATCCCCTATTTTACACTAATTTGTGGGTAGATGTCAGGTGCATACTGGGGTATGATATTTTATTAACCTCAACTCATTCTACTTGTTTTTTAGTAAACTCAATATTATTTTATCCATAGCTGAGTAGTCTCTCACCCCGCTGGCGGGGAATAATTGAATGAGTAAGTTCTCAAAAATTGAGGATTTACTTGGAAGTTACCTTTAATTTTCCATTAAATGTTTCTTTAAGAAGTCACATTCTAACTTTACCACCTCTTTAAAAGCATCCCCCACATAAACATCAAAGTGACCAAGTGGCACACCTTTAAGGGTTGCATTACCCATCAAAGATACCGCTTTTTTGATGCCTTTCGGGTTTATTAGTGAATCATTTTCTGCCATTACTACCAGTGTGGGGCATTGAACCCTTTTCGCATACTTTATTGGCATATATAAAGGAGCAGTCAGGAAAATCCTGGCCGGACATTCATTTGCGAATGCATAGTCCTTCGGCACAAGGGCCATATAGCCCGAAAATGCGTCAGGTGTATTCATTACAGCGAGTGTGCCGGGTTTTCCAACTACTGGCACATAATTTGGTTCTCTGAATGTGACGACCCTCAACACGTCACTTAACGCTGAGATCAGGGCCTTGATGATTACTTTTAAATTTAGGGCTGAAGAAGCGGCAGAGGAGATGCCTCCAACAAAGGGCACCTGTGCTACAATTGCCCGCACACTTGGGTTTTTTGCTGCTGTAACAATAACATGTCCCCCGCTGAAGGATGAGCCCCATAATGCGATTTTGTCTGAATCGATGTCCTTCAAGGTGCGCACATATTCAATAGCCGCCTGCCAGTCCTGGAGATGACGCGATGGGCTGACAAGGTTTCTTGGTTTACCTTCACTTTTTCCGAAACATCGATAATCAAAGAGAAATACAGCCATCCCTTTCTCAGAAAATATGTCTGCATATGGGGGGAGACCAAATATCATTTCCGCTGCAAAGCCATGAGCCATGATAACAACCGGAGGTTTTTTTGCTTTGCGAGGGCGATATAACCTCCCTGAACACTTGATCCCCTTGCTATAGAAGACTGCGTCTTCTATAGCGATGTTCCCTTGGGTCTCTCCTATATTTTTATTCATGTTTATCTTCCCCTTTTAAATTATGTTTGTATTAAGCCTAAAGCATCGATCCTCTGTTATCACATTAAAGTGTCACATTCGGGCACAGAAAAAATTATTCAAGATTTAGATGTGCTAAGCGAGATACTAAAGAATATTGATTATTTGTGATAATAATCAATTTACAACATGTCAATGATAAAAAGATTACAAAATCAGAATACCATAGTTAGGCATAGTTTACTTTGTAATCCACAATTATGACTAAAGGAATTCTTGAATAGATTTAGCATTGATATTGAGTCATCATTCAGCGTTATCTACATACAAATCTCTTTGGATACACCACAGCAACAATTTAACACTTCATATTAAGTTTCATTTTTAGGGTGAGTGCTCTTTATGGTTCTATTATTCTTCATGATGTGTATTAGTTTAATAATTCTCAAAGGATTCCCTGCTTGTAATGGATTAAGCTTTTCTCAGAACAATTTTAATTCCTGAGCTTTTGTTCAATCAATATAGTATAGAAGCGTATAATTAAGGCTTCCTGAAGTGTACCTTCATTGACGGATTGAAAGGATTATCATCTATATGCTCACTGTTTACGAGTCAGTAATTTCTTGCGGCCGCACGTCAATTTATTGAAGGAAATTGGAATAAAACCTGGATTCAGCGTTCAATATTACGATTGTGGTCCCGGCAATTACATTCCACTGCTTGCACAACTGGTGGGTTACTCAGGGGAAATCTAAGCTCTAGACATACATTCGATCGCAATAAAGGAAGTCCAGAAGATAGCTTCACAAAAAGAAATAACAAATGTGAGAATAATTGAGTCTGATTATGACACTGGACTCCCAGACAACAGTATAGACGTGGTTTTTTGCTGTACGACACTTTTCATAATCTTTCTCAACCCGATGATGTGCTGCGAGAACTGTATAGTGTGCAAAAGTCTGATGGTACTGTATCCTTTAGTGATCACTACATGAAAGAGCAAGACATCCTCACGCGGGTAATGAACATGGGTTTGTTCAAACTTTCGATGAAGGCCAGGATGACATACTTTTTCACAAAGGAAAGTTAGCAGGCAAGTCACTTATCATATCGCTGAAGAGGAACAGGGCAAAGCCATACCGTTTCTGAAAGGTTTTTTTTCGAAAGTTAACGGCTTCTTCTAAAGCACTCGCTCATCGTTGCCCTACCCCTCAGCTCAGGCGATAAATTTATCAAATGTACTTCTATTTATCTCTTATTATTTTACGCTCAATGGAGATACTCTCTTCATCATTATTATGGATAAGCATACTGATATCCGGATTGTCCCTGTATCTTTTCACATTCAGCATAAAAATCTCCAGATTACTGATTATATTTGGAGGCAAGAGATTTCCATCAATCTCTATAGACATTACGGGATAACCCTGTTTTCGTGACCATGGTGTAATGAGACCTTCAATCACGCGCCCGATAAGGCATGCAAAGGGTGATATATTTACAATACCGGAATAGCCGTCCATCATTGCAGTTGCTGTAGCGCCGCATGATACAGTAATTTCAGAATAGAGTTCATTGCTTACAAAGATTTCTTCAGCGTTATCCGTAATTCTTTTCATATTGTGGGGAGTATCTGGTATAAGTTTTGTTGTCTTCAGAATATCTTTGATTTTTTTATCAACTCTTCTCTTATACCACTGCTCGATTTTCCATGTTAATAATTCTCTAAATGTTTTTGAAAAATATCTTTTATAAAATGGCATATTCTGAAGATTTTTTTTAATAATATAATAGCGAATAAAATCGCAATAGTAAATCCATTCCGTAACAGTGGATACCTTGCCTATTATCCCCTTTTCACTGAAATTCTGTATCAATTCATCAACTGCAAAGTCATCCCGCCTAACGTAAATTTCGCCTACAATAAGTACGCGGGGGCATTCATCAATTTTTCGTTTTAATGGGATTTCTGATATGCTTTTAGCAATTGATTTTAGCATCGGCGGGATGTTCCGTATATCCTTCTCAGCAACTGCTATCATCTGATGCCAGAGTTTATCATAAATCTGCATTGCTTCAATAGGATTTTCAGCACATGTTCTTAAAGAGGTTTCAATATCTTTCATGTAATCAGCAATCATAAGGCCCCACCACCCGCATTTTGAAAAGCCAGGACCAAGTTCAGAATAGGAATTATCTGAATCAAGGGTTAAAACCAGAAGGTTTTCAATTCTAAGATCTTTAAAAAGATTTTCGTAGAACACAAAGTATTGTCCGGTTCTGCAGGGGCCCGTTGTTGTTGGAACAAAAAGCAGGTATAGTTCGTCCTTCCGATACTTATCAGAGTTTAGATACTGAAGAATGCTTCCCAGAACAAGATGTGATGGAAGACATTCTTTCCCGGAAACATGATTCCTCGCAAGCTGTAGAGTTTGCATATCAGGCAGAGGCATTGCTTCACAATTAATACCGAATGAGCGTATGGCTGCAGACATAAGCTCTGCAGTAAGTCTCCCCATATTCGAAAGAAGCAGCTTTACCTTGGGATTATTGCGAATCTGTATCTTTTCTCCTGTGTGAATATTCTTGATATAAAAGTCATCACTCCCATTATTAATAAATCGTAGATTATTGTCATATCGAGTTTCTTTAATATTTCTGAGTTTAAGTCTGTAACCGTCGATTATATCAAGAAATGCCTCAACCCTTGTATCTATACCCGCATCTGCTGTATGGGAATCCAACTCAAGAATAAGAAATGGTTTTGTTCCCATGATCCATTTTACATAGTGAAGCATAAATGAGTCAGGAGCACAGGAAAAATTTGATATAAAAGTAATAAATATATTGTCCTCGTCTTTTAGGAGAACGCTTGATTTCATATCCTGCTGGCCGTAATACCAGTACATATTTGGGAAGATTTTTTTATCATCAAAAGGAAGGATATCAAATGGGATAATAGAATATCCTCTACTTGTAAATTTTTTTGGAATCCCCATATTTGCATCAGGAGTAAAAGCATTGTAGGGTCTGCCCAGTAAAGCGATTACAGGCTTTTTGGATTTTCTGGAATCCTCAATCGCCTTCTCCCCAAGTTTAATTGCGCTTTGAAAATATTCCTGCTGTTTTTCAAGCGCTATATTAAATGCCTTTATGGCTTCCTGTTTTGAGAAACCGAGTTTATAACCGATTTCAATAAATGAGTCGCGTACTGTGTTTTCCCCGTCTGAAAATCCTATAATTGGCGCAAGGTATTTCTCCTTCGGGATCTCTGGAAAAGCTTTGTTTATATAATATGGCAGACTTTGTGTAATTGGACATAAATTTGCATCTGTGCCTTTTTCAAGAGTATCCATATTTTTCAGGTGAGGAAGGAAAATATAATCTATATTCTGTTCCCAGATATTTTGAACAGCCCCATGAGCTATCTCAGCAGGGAAGCAATAGCTGCTTTCTACTCGCGCCACGCCTTCTTTTGCAATTTCATTTGAGAGTATAGCCCTTACTCCAAGTGAGTGGAAAAACCATGAGTAGAGAGGCCATAATGTATAAACAGAAAGACAATTCGGGATTCCAACAAGATAATCACTTTTTTGTATAAAGCTTTCAATTGATGGAGCGAATTCTTCAAACATAAGTTTATTCTTGATTGCAATATAATCAAAGACTTCTGATTCATCGCTAGTTTTTTTCTTCCGTATATTAGTGTATTTATTGCATCTACCTCCAAACATATACTTATGCTCATTAACTTTCAGCACACGTATTGGGCATTGATTATCACAGGCCTTACATTTGAATTCTCTTTCATAGATAATATCTGATGCTATTATATCATCAATATTATAGGATGATTTTTCGATGAGGCCTTCTGTCAGTTTTTGTTTTGCAAGAATTCCAACTCCGAAACAGCCCATTAATTCTGGATCAGGGGGAACAATAATATCTTTATTTAGTAGCATGGCAAAGGCAAGCGGGATAGCCTTATTCTTGGCAACTCCCCCCTGCAGAACTATACTGTTCCCAATCGTTCTATTACAGACAACCCTGTTAAGATAATTTGATACAATGGAGGTTACAAGACCTGCTGTAATATCTTCTCTCGATGCATTCTGTTGAATCGCCTTACGTATATCCGAGTTGATAAAGGCTGAACAGTGCTCACCAAATTTTAATGGCCTTTTCGCAGCTATAGCAATATCGCCAATTTCCCAAGCATGCTTGATGTTGAGATCTCCCTGAGATGACTCCTCAAGAAATGATCCTGTTCCTGCAGAGCATGCCTCATTCATGGCATAATCGATAGGAACGCCATTTTTTAAAAATACATATTTTGCATCCTGACCACCAATTTCAAAGATTGTATCAATATCATTTTTATAAAAGGTTGTCCCAACAGAGTGTGCGATAATTTCATTATAAACGGCTGGTGTTTCTAAAAAAACTCCTAGAATTTCCCTTGACGACCCTGTTGTTGATGCAAGTGATATTTTTATCTCTTTATTCCCGAGCTCCTCTTCTAATTGCTTTTTTATTTCGATTAGACATTTCTTCAAGGCGCTTACTGGATCGCCATGGGTTCTTCCATAAAAAGAGGCAACGACTTCATCTGTCTCTATATCAATCAGACAGGCCTTTGTTGTTGTGGAGCCGCCGTCGACACCAAGTATATATTCTCTGTCATGTTTTACTTTCCCCTTCTTTGAGTCAATATAGACAACCCTTCCCTCAGATTCTTTTAAACATTGAAATCTATCGAACTTTACTCTGTTTTCCTTAAAGATGGTTTTAGGATTTTTAATTTGAGTCCCGATATCTCTGGCTAAAAGGGCAGCGCCGTATGCCTCAAAATATGAAGCCTCATCAGGGCAGATAAAGTTAATTTCAGGGAGTTTCTCTTTGATAAAGTTCAAAATATATGGATTATTGGTAACCCCTCCGGTAAGCAGTACATTTCCTTTTGTAATTTTTGCCCTTTTTAAAAAGTCAACAACTTTAGTAGCCATAACATCGCTCAATGAAACAACTATATCATCTCTAGTTGCTTCGCCTTTATTTAGTTTATGAGTACAATCGCTTTTCATAAAAACTGAACATCGTGAAGACAGCTTCATAACTTTACTATTTGGAGAGATTGAATGTATATCTTCAAGCTGCATGTCCATTCTTCCAAGTTGTTGTTTAAAGAATTCGCCTGTTCCTGATGCGCATTTGTTCCCGGATAGATTTGATATGATCTTATTATCATTTAGCCTGTATACAATTAGATTCTCCCCGCCCAGAGAAACAACAGCATCAAAATCAATACTATAATTTTTTATTGCTTCTTCAATACAAATTGGTTCAATTGCATTATTGATATTTAGAAGGTATCTCCCTTCATTTCCAGTTACAAGAGCCTGGAAATTATTTGGGATCTGGTTTGTCTCAAACACTTTCCTTAATGAGCTGATAAGATCCCCATCATGTGAGAGCATCTCACTCCATATAATATTATTTTCGTTGATTAAAACCGCTTTAATGCTTGATGAACCGATATTAATTCCTAAGCTATACATCTTATGGCTCCTGTACATATTAGTATTAACAATGAATTTCTATAACTGTAATTCGGATTTTTTGGATGTTACATCAATTCTCTAATCCCATCATTGTTTTACATGTCTTTGTGTAAAGGTCGCGAAAAATATTGGTTGGATCAGTTTGGCGCTTTACCTTGTAGTAATTTTCCTTATTCCATGTCTTCCAGAAGTCTAATTCAGTGTAGTAGTTGTTAGAGATGAGGGTTTTAAGCCCCCCGATATTCATTAGTTCATCTTCTATGATCTTGTAATAATTCTTATCATCCTTCTTATTCATTCCATAGATGGCCAGATCAATGAAAAGTTTATCCTTAGTCTTACGCAGTAAATCAGTTGTTATCCATTCATAGTCCCTGACGATTTTGTATGGCACACACCATAATGGGAAATGATTTACTTCTTTTGTATACCATTCTATAAAATTGCTGACTTTCGAAAATGGTATGAATACATCAACTGTGATAGGAATTTTTTTATCTGGAATTAACCTGCGAAACTTTTCAACTAATTTTAGTGTGCTTGAAGAGTTTATGAACTTTCCGAAGATTAGCCTGGTTAAGAAGAATTTAGGAGTTACATTAGTTACACCTTTGTCATACCTGAAGAAGTAGTCAGGTGTTTTGAGATAATCTTCTTTTCGTTTTTTTGTGCTTAGATAGTAGACCCTCATCCAGTCATAATTATGCGTATAGGGCGCTTCATCAACAAAATTTGCTAAGCTCAGCACTAATTCCCTTGGGGAATGAATGATTCCATCCATAAAATCGACATCTTGATCCTCGTAGTGTGCCCATATGGCTGATTTATAATCTTCAATATTATTATATTTCTCATAAGTCACTTTCACGAATGGCCTGGCTGGTATCAATTTAAAAGTTAGTTGCGAGATAATGCCAAGGGTTCCGAATGTGCCGTGTATCATCTGGAATAATAGATTATTCTCATTATCAGGTGTACAAATTAGAACGTCACCTTTTGCAGTGATTATTTCATATTCAAGGCAAGTATCATGAAATCCGCCGTGCTTGTATGACATTGATTCTATGGAACAGCCTGCAACAGCTCCTCCGATTGTAATGGTTTTGAGTTCCGGCACAATAATGGGAACAAGGTTGTATTTCATCGTTGCTGTTACCAAATCAACAAAGGTGATGCCAGGCTCAGCTATACAGATTCCCTTCTCTGGATCGATATGGATAATTTCGTTTAAATCAGTGAGGTCAATCTTCTCATCCGAATATCTTTGATCATTTAGTTTCGGGACTTCATGAGAAACAGCCTTCTTCTTTATTGACAATGGTTTAGTGCTTTTACGGTTTTTTAATTGTTTGACAAGCCTATCTATTTTTTGTTCATGTGTTGGCATATTCTACTCCGATTATGAATTAAAGAATTTATCATTTTAAAAAGATTGGATATTAAAAGTTAAATTCATTTTTCTCTTGAGGAGGTTAACGATAGAAGATGTACTTATAAGAAGCAATACTTTTTTAAATATTTAGGGAACCTCTATTAATTAAATTTCTAACAATACCCTTATTCACAAACCCTGTGGAATCAGGTGTTTGCACAGGCTGGCAACAAAATATTTTTAATTAATAGAGGTTCCCTTTATAAAATAACCCATCCGTGAATCATTTTGGCGCGTAATGATGTTAATTTTGAAGAATCACATCCTTGTAATTTTTCAAAATTCCGATGGGCTAAAATACAATTCGGTTATTTGATAATAGTAAGATACACTTATCTCGTCTATGAGAAAAGATTTCGAGCACTTTTCTATAAAAGAATCCCATTTTTCATTAGAAAGCTGTAATACTCACCCATCTGTTTATTATGAAACCTTGAATCTCTGAATATTGATATTCCTCTTTTTAAGCATCTGATATATTTCTGCGCCCCTTTTTGGTACAGCGCCATTCTTATTTTCCCTTTACTATGTGATAATATTGTTTTATCATACTAATGGTTAAGCTTGGGATTGGAATTTTGAAAATGATTCAACGATTGTGAAAGTAATGTCACTGAAAGCTTTCTTCCAAATTTGGTCGTCCTTGTTGCCTTCACAGTCTCCTTGTACTATCAATTCCAGGAGCGCTTATTATCGGAATGGCTATCATCACACTGATACCTTTCATGCTTGTTAATAAATCTATCTATTTTATATATATTCTGAAGCTATTATGCAAATCTTAGCGCATCGGAAATTCAATAAATTACACGGATGTAATTTATTGAATTTTACATAAATTGCGCCAAAATAATACATGGAGGGGTTATTTTATCTTCCATCTCTTGTATCCCCTTCTCCATCTACTCTAACTGATTAAGAAGAAATGAATCCAGAACTAAATTAATTGAAACAGGCCATCCTTAATAATAAGGATACCGAAATAAAAAAACATTGGCAATCTTCTGCTTTTATTTGCATTCTGTTATATCTTGCTTGGTGGATTGACTCATATAAGTCTAACCCGACAAGGCAAGAACCAAATATATGCTGAAGCTGCCGAAGTAAAGAAAAGAATTAAGACCTTATAGTTTAAATACTAATGCTTTCCGGGATTTAGTTTCACTCCTCGTCTCTCCGAAACGATGTAGGCCAACATGGCGATCATTTCCTTTGAATCCAACTTTAGCGGTTTACCCTCCAATGGATTACGGATGCACCAATTTATCATCTCCCCAAGGGTAATCACACGACCAATCTGTTTTTGAAATTTGGGATAGGTTTCCGGATGGGTGTTTGCTGCATTGGGGTGACACTGAGCACAGGAAACACCATTTGTACTCAATTCTGTGCCAACCCATAATTCACGTCCATACTTGGCAGCGGCTTCAAATTCCTTCTGATACCGATCTAAGTCCTTTTTTGTAAACTCATCAGCTAAAACAGCTAGGGATATTAGAGCAATAACAATAGTAATAATAGTAGTGAATAACCTCATAAACCTTTTCCTCCTGTTAAACATAGTCTCAATTATTAATAGTGGATTTGAGCTGGCAATCGCTTACGTTTATTCTGATACTTGGTGTCCTCTGGCCTGCCCTTTTTCCTATTGAAAGCAATGGTTCTGTTGGTATTATTTGGCAATAAATAATCCATTGTCACCCTGCCTTTATTCATTGAAATGAATTGCCAGCCTGTTGCATCCCGCTCAAAGAAGGGATCCGCTCGATTCATGGGCACTGTCATGGCCGGCAAATAGCTTTTGGCCTGCGAATAGGATTGTGGATATGGCCAAGGCCATGCGGTTGCCATTACCGAGTTAAAGGAGATATTCCCAATCTGATTGTACTGGATTTGATGAACATGGCCATAGATAATATTCACTTTTTTGAATGGTTTAAGTAATGCCAACACCTGTTCTGCATCATCAGTCCAGAAGTTCCATCCTTTGTAGATCTTCTGAAGAGGTGAATGAGAAAAAACAACTACAGGGGTATTTTTATTGACTGTAGATAAATCTTTTTTAAGCCACCCCCTCTGTTTTGCCCCAACCATAAAAGGAGAGCCATTGGGATTGTCCAATCCAGCCATCTCCAGCATTCTCTGCTCCGCGCTTGGCCAACGATTATGCGTCCACTCATCGAAAGTTAGAATGCTGTTCAAAACGACAAAATGCACACCCTTATGGTCAAAACTGTAATATTGAGGTCCAAACAGCTTTTCCCAATATTCCCCAAGATCGAGATAATAATCGTGTTCTCCCATCACATAACGAGTTTTGTGACGCAGGGCGGACATAATTTCCGCTCCGTGATCAAGCTCTTCTTTAGTCCCCAGTTGAGCAAGATCACCACCAAACATTACAAAGTCTGGTTTAGGGATAAGCAGATTTGTTTCAGCCACTGCGCGTTTCAAACCATGATCCCAATTTCGAACAAATTTGTTGCCCTTGATATGCTGAATATGAGAGTCCGATATATATGCAAATGTAAAATCCTCCTTTGTGCTCCCAAATCCAAGCTGAATAACACCTACAGGCAAAGTCGATCCAATGGCAATGGCCGATGATCTTTTTATAAAATCCCGTCTTGTTATATTCTTCATAAGTCACCTCCTCACTTATCACTCAAATTCTTTGCTCGTTAAGGTTTCCATAAATGCAACTAAGTTACTCTTCTCTTCATCACTCAAATCAAGCTGCCGCATACCCCCACTCACAAAGTCATTTATCTTTTCCTCATCTGAACTAGCGCCGCCTCTGTTATAATGATCAACCACCTCCTCCAAGGTTGCAAGACTACCATCATGCATATAGGGCGCTGTTAAAGCAATGTTGCGCAGAGTTGGTGTTTTGAAGGCGCCAAGCTCAGTAAGATTTCGCGTTATTGCAAACCGTCCCAACTCTGAGGTTTTTGTATCCGCTAATACCTTTACATCTACCTCTTCCTTATTATATTTTGCTGACATGAATTCACTAGCCAATCGATCAATATCCTTCTGAGCAAGCATGTTAATACCAACGCCAACATTGTGAAACTTATTATCAGTAAACAGTGCTGTTGTATGTTCAATCACATGACATGAAACGCATCGACCATTCCCAATATAGACCTCAAATCCCTTTATTTCCTTCTTGGTTAATGTTGGTTCCCCTATAAAATACCAACGATCAAAGCGACTATTTGCGGAGATTTGGGTTCGTTCAAAAGCCGCAATGGCTTTGGTAACCTCCCTCATTGTAATCTTTTCCTTTGATTTTTTGAATACCCTTTTAAAGGCTTCAATATACTCTTGATCTGTTCGTATAATCTTTAAGATGGGTTCGTGATTCTTTAGTCCCATCTCAACAGGATTAACAAAGGGATGCAATGACTGATCTTCTAAATCGGGCGAGCGTCCATCCCAGAACTGTGTTTGATTATAGGCAGAATTGATGATGGTTGGAGCATTTCGAGTGCCAGTTAAATCATTGATGCCTTTTGAAACTGGTAACGGACTATCCGTAAAGGCCTTGTCTGCACTGTGACAGGTCGCGCATGAAATCTTCCCTGTTGAGCTAAATCTAGTATCGTTGAACAATCTCTCCCCAAGTTTAACCTTTTCTTTTGTGATAGGGTTATCCGATGGAATATCTAAAACCGGTAATCCGAGCTTTGGGTTTTCTGTCTGTTTAGATTGGCTTACTGCTTGAGACTTGTGTGATGTTTGCGTTGCACTACATCCAATGACAGATATCAGCAACACGATAAAGAATCGTCTAATCATCATATACCTCCCAATATAATTATTTATAAATGAATCCGTCCAAATTTAATTGAAACATAGTAAAAATCAACATTAATTTAACATAACTCAATATAATATATGGTAGCAAATCAATTTGGCATATTTATGCCCTTTGAACATGCGCGGGAATTTTTACATAATACATTATCTGTCGAAATAACTGAGACCTGTTTAAATGATATGACTCATCGAATTGGGACAAAATAGTATAAAAAGCAGCAAAAAAAGAAAGGAGATCTGAATCAGTTGAGAAAGAAAAAAGAGATATAGAAAGATTATATCTGCATGTTGTTAGCTCAATGGTTCCAATAAAGGGGGATGGCGAGCGTGATTTCAAAGAGATGAAGTCTAGTTTAGTGCACACAAGGGATGATATTGTACAGAAAATATCGAAAAATGGAAAAGAAAAAATAGAATTAAAGAATAAACGATTTACTGCTTCAATAGGAGAAGGAGTGGAAAATTTTAAAAAGATGTTTTATGCCCAGGCTAAAAAGAAGGAATATCATTCAGCCAAAAAGGTTATTCTTTTAACAGATAGAGCAACCTGGATCAGTAAAATTAAAGAAGAATATTTCTCAAAGGCGATTCATATACTTGATTGGTACATGATGGTTGATTACCTCTGTAAAACGACGAATGCTCTTTTCAGAGAAAAGAATACCTTGAAATGCGAAGAAGTAGGTAAATAACTATAGGGAACCTCTATTAATTAAATTTCTAACAATACCCTTATTCACAAACCCTGTGGAATCAGGTGTTTGCACAGGCTGGCAACAAAATATTTTTAATTAATAGAGGTTCCCTATAAAGAACAATTATGGGATGGCAAAGTAGTTGAAGTGATAAAATTTCTGGATAAAGAAGGGATGTCAAGAAAACGTAATCAGACAGCAATATGGGAATTGAGGGGATATTTTTTTTAACAATAAAAATTCTATGCGATATGATAAGTTTAGAGAAAATGATTATTATATTGGAAGTGGAACTATTGAAAGTGCAAATACATATATTGTTGCCAATAGATGAAAAGAGGCTGGAATGAGATGGACACTGTCTCATGCAAATTCAATGACATGGCTGAGATGTAAATATTTTGAAGATAGATGGCATGATTTCTGGGAATCAATGAAATTGAAGGAATATTTTTAGACCATAGAGAGACTCGATCAATGAAAATGGCTTTTTAAAAAACTCAGATACCGAATTCAATAACCCCATGAATATTGATATTAAGAAAAATTTCAGTAACGATATTGAAAAAATATATAATAATAAATCCTTAAATCTGTTTATGATACTATCGAAAACATTCAACGAGCTAAGTTTACTAGAGAAATAATACATATTCATAAAATGGAAAGGACCAAGAAACACTATCGTATAATAATTGGAAACTATCGATTGGGTTTGTTTTTCAACAATAATACAGTCTTTATTGGTAACTACTTAATGGATACAATAATATTTATTTTACTAAAAATACAGGTAGAAAGAGTTAAGGTTGGTGAAAATGTCATTCCTGCGAATGCAGGAATCTTTAATGTTTACAAAACCCTCTTAATATTTACATTAGATTCCGGCATTCCGCTACGCTACAGCCGGAATGACATACTTTAGAGAATCCCAACTCATCTCCTTAATACATTTTTTATTTTATAGTGTATATGAAAAAAATATCTGAGTAGTTTCCTTTATTGTAAGATTCCTGCATCGTAAAAAAATCTATAGATTCTTCCCTTGATTATGCGATTCCGACTTTGTTCTACTCTGCATGACTCCCAATGAAAGTAAAAAGTTCCTCCTTTTATTTGTGCGCGTATGTATCGCATGGTTATGATATTACAATATATGTTGGATTATGCTTGATTTTATTTCTCAAATAATCTATGCCTCCATCAATGGTAAATGAATAATGATTGTATGTGATGTTAAGACGCTATAACCCAACCTATGTTTACTACAAAAAATTAACAATTCAATATTAACCATTTCTTATCTTCTTCTTAAAATTTATCCCCAACCCCTATAAACAAACACCAGACAGCCTCTTGTCCCCCCTTCGGGGGTCAGGGAGCAGAGGGTGTTTTGGCTGGCTCGATGTTTCAATGATTGTTGGGTTACGCTTCATTATCTGCATGTTTATCAATGCTAGACGAATTATGATTGTTTGTGCTGTTGAGACGCTAAAAACCAACCTACGTTAACTGCTACACGCAAATGCCTAAAAGTACTTCAGCTTCAACGGAGATGTGGGAGTAAATTATATTTATCCAGTAGTTCCTATTATTGCATATTCACCTTCAAACCATTTACATTTTAGATGTATTGTCATATATATAGGAACTCCCCATTTCGGTACTTGTTGAGGTTTTTCATTAATAATTTTAATCTCTAATTTATCCCATTCCTTATTATTTTTTGTTATATACATTGTATTGTTTTTAATTTTATAGCTATATTTATCACCTGTTATTGAATCAAAAGGATTATCTTTTTCTGTATCATATACTATAAGCTTATTACTTGAACGCCAACAAAGTTGACCAAACTTTAATATATTTTTTGTGAAAGTCTTATTACCTTTATTGATATAGTCTTTTGTTAATACCATAGTTCGTTGGTCTAATCTTATTGCATCAATATATTTTGCTTTATCATTAATTATAGCTATGCCATGTTTCCAAATTATTTTTTCCACCGAACTTAATATTTGACAGTCAATATATATCATATATGTTATAAATAGTGATAATACAATTAATAATTTTCTCATCTATCTACCTCTCCACTTAGTTCGATTAATTTTAATAAGGCAACGGAGCCTCCAACTTTTCAATAAATTCATTTCTTTTATCAATAACCTCTAATTGAATTGTCAAATTTTCACCTTCTTTAACCCTATTTTTAACATCTTCTCGTATTTGATCTCCCGCGTCTGTATCAGAACTTATTATGCAACCTTCTGATCTACCATATCTATGCCATTTTACTTTTAGTTTTGGATCATCTCCAGGATCCTCTGGATGTTCAATTTCAATTTTATTTCCATATTTTGCTTCTTTCATTTTATATATTCCGGGTGCTGCCGGATGCTCATAAGGTTTTTGCTGTTTTTCTTCTTCAATTGCATTAGGATTGTCCTCTCTCCATTCAACATAATCAACTACATCAGTTTCAATTTCACCCGCTCTGTTGCGATAAAATATTTCCTGCTTCCCATACATTCCAACCACATTACCGCTATCATCATACAAATTCCCTTCAATCGTACTTGTTACAGTTACATCAGGTTCCTTCCCCGCAGAATTTCCAGTTGTTCTATCACCACTGCCCTTTGCTTTTTGTAAATCATTCTCAACATTTGCTTTTGCAGGATCTCCGCTGTCACTGCCTGCATTAGCAGCATAAATGTCTTTTGAGACTCCTTTAGAAATCGAATCACCTATCACAAGCACTGCAAGTATTGAAAAATGTCCGGTAGGATCTTTGTATAGGATAGGATTGCCTTTAGTGTAAGAAAATCTATTCCACCCCTGCGTATCAAACACTCCATCAATCGCCGTATCCGACGTAACAAACCGCACGATCTCCGGATCATAGTGCCTTGCATTGTAGAAATAATACCCGGTTTCTTTATCCAGCTCCTGCGAATTGTACTTTGGCGCATTATTCTCATCCCCTTCCTGGAACCAAGTCTCGCCGTAAGGCAGGTACTCCATGCGTGTTACAGGCAAACCGTTGTCATCAACAATAACCTTAACGGAGTCAACCTGATCAGTCAAATAATATCTGGCATCGCCGGATGGAATAACAGCAGCAACACGCACGCCGTTCAGGTAGATATTGTTAACAGCATAGGTAGTATCATCAATAAGCATACCCTGTTCGTCCCTATGTTTTTCGATGCCAAAGTACATAGAAGGATAAAGAATCTCAACCTGACGGGTTTCACCCACAATCTGCCTGTTAGCAAGCTTGCGTACCCGGAACCCTTGATCATCATACCAATATTGGCCGATAAGCTTATCATTATCATCAGGATTTCTATGGAATTCAGTTATCTTTGTTGGATTTAGGTTAGCTTAATCCAATATCAAAGAACAAAATGCTATCTATTGCAGAGGGAAGCACATGATTCTAAACATACATGTAAAAATTACCCTAAGGAAGATTTGATCACCTATTTCATGAGGAGTTTTGCTTTTTTTATTTGTCTTTTTCCAGCATTATAAATAAAACATAGTCAAGTTGTGTTGATGAATACTCCAAAAAATAATTAGTAGTAATTTTTAGATAGCTTTATCCGCTGTGTTAGGAGAGTATGTTATACGGTGGGAAATCGACAACTTGAGTAGTGACATAATGGATTATTCAGATACTACCGAGAGATTAGAATATGAAATGTTATGATAATGTATTATAAGGGGGAGCTATGAGTCATCCGGAACACAAATATACAAACAACCTTATTCATGAGACCAGTCCTTATCTGTTGCAGCATGCTCACAATCCAGTAGATTGGTATCCCTGGGGAGAAGAGGCTTTGGATAAAGCCCAGAATGAAAACAAACTTATCATTGTGAGCATTGGTTATGCGGCTTGTCATTGGTGTCATGTTATGGAACAGGAGAGCTTTGAAGACGAAAAGGTCGCGCAATTGATGAACGATAATTTCGTGGCCATTAAAGTTGATAGAGAGGAAAGGCCAGACATTGACCAAGTGTATATGAATGCTGTGCTATTGATTACAGGATCAGGAGGTTGGCCATTAAACTGTATAGCCTTACCCGATGGCCGACCCATATATGGCGGCACCTATTTCCCAAAATCACAATGGATTGAAATGCTTAAACATGTGTCTAATTTTGTTATGGAAAATCCAAATAGGGCAGAACATCAAGCACAATTACTCACGCAGGGTGTGCAATCCAGTGAAATGATTTATGAGAATACTGAAAAGCCAGAATTTACATTAAACGAATTGAATCGTATTTTTACTATTTGGGAAAACAATATAGATTACACTAATGGCGGGCAAAAGGGAGCTCCTAAATTTCCATTGCCCATAGGTTATCAATTTTTACTGCACTATTATTATTTAACTGGAAATGCAGATGCATTGCAAAGCGTTACAACAACTTTAAATAAAATGGCTGATGGAGGCATTTACGACCAAATCGGCGGTGGTTTTGCTCGATATTCCACAGATTCCTATTGGAAAGTGCCCCATTTTGAAAAAATGCTGTATGATAATGCACAACTTGTTAGTTTGTACTCTGCTGGCTACCAACTAACCAAAGATTCAAAATATAAACTAATTGTGAGCGAAACCCTAAATTTTATACAAAGAGAATTAACATCACAAGAGGGTGGCTTCTATTCTTCACTAGATGCTGATAGTGAAGGAGAAGAGGGAAAGTATTACCTATGGACAAAAAGCGAATTACTTAAAACATTAGGCAATGAAGCAGATGTAATTATTGATTATTACAGTGTAACTGAAAATGGAAACTGGCTAAGGGAGCAGAATATTTTATTCAAGACGTTAAGCGATAAACAAATAGCGGATAAATATAAAATCACTGAGGATGAATTGACAAAACGAGTATTAGAGGCAAAACAGATTTTATTGAGAGAAAGAGTCAAACGAGTTCAACCGGGACTTGATAATAAAATTATTACATCATGGAATGCGCTTATGCTAAAGGCATATGTTGATGCCTATAGGATTTTTGACTACAAAGAATATTTAGATGCTGCCCTGAAAAATGCTGAATTTTTGAATACAAATATTATTACACCTGAAAATAGATTATATAGATGCTATAATAATGGAAGGGCTTCAATTAACGCATTTATAGATGATTATTCCTTTACTATTGATGCATTTATCTCCTTATATCAAGCCACTTTTGATGAAAAATGGTTACTAAAGGCGCTGCAATTAACTGATTATTCGATTGCTCATTTTTATGATAATAACAGCGGAATGTTTTTCTATACTTCTGATATTGATCCAGCATTAATAGCCCGAAAAATCGATGTGACTGATAATGTTATTCCATCGGCAAATTCACAGATGGGGAAAAATTTATTTATACTTGGACAATATTTTTATAACGATGATTATATCCATCACTCAAAGAGAATGATAAACAATGTAAAGAAAAATGCGTTTAATGGCGGAGCTTACTATGCAAATTGGGACATATTAATGACTTGGTTTGCTGATGATCCTTATGAAGTGTCTATTTTAGGCGTAGAGTGTGATGCTATGCGAAAAGACTTTGACAAGCATTATTTACCTAATACATTTCTCTCTGGCGGAATTGGTGAAGGGACATTGCCGCTGCTTGACAATAGACTTATAGAAGGACAAACCACCATTTATATATGCCAAAACAGGGTTTGCAGATTTCCAGTTACTGATGTAAATGAAGCTTTAAAACAAATTATACACTAAATCCCTAACTCGGCAAAGTAGAAACCAAATATATACTAGGCCTGATGAAGTAAAGAAAAGAATTATACAGGGTTAGATTATTTTTTTCTATAAATCCATATTTCTAAAGCCTTTGATTTCCTTTCTGCATCAACAATTAGTTCTCAAAATTTTTCTATCAATCCAACAGGTTTTCCTATGCATAGGAGATAATTCACCAACGATTGTGTTATTGTAATTCAATGTTATGGATTTTTTGAGATTTAAATTGTAAGCTTGCTGAATTAAATTCAATGTGCAGGGACTTATTAATAAAGTGTATAACAGTTATAAATTTTGTTCAACAAAATATGGCATTGAAATTATTCCTGCAGGTCTAAAATTAAAGAAATTCTATATTATTCAAGCTTTTTCTTAAGAAATGAGGAATTTGGATTTACAAAATTCTTTACCCGGTTTATCCTGTAATCACTTCTAATCCTTTAAAAAGTCTTGCCTTAAGAATAAGGACCTTATTGTTAAGGTACTAATATCAGGAAATGTAATTGACACAGTTCAGCTTGATAGATAATTAAGTTTCATAACAGTCTATAAAATCAAGGTTTCGATACAAAAGGAATAATGATCGCTTATCTATCTCGGATTATAGGAGAATGTAAATAATTTATATTCGAGAGAACACCTATCTTAATTAAAGATCATGCAATTAAACAAACCAGAAAATAAATAGCGCTTTTTGCACTATCATATATATTAATGTTGAAGGAAGATCTATGATTGATACTAAGTTATTGGATATACTCGCATGTCCCGCTTGTAAGGGAGATGTGAAATATGATACAAAAAACGAAAAACTCATTTGCACTGAGTGCAGAAGGAAATATCCGATAAATGATGGCATTCCGATTATGCTTGTTGATGAAGCTGAAATAGATTGAGTGAATTTCAATATCAGTAATTTATCAACATATTATCGTAGGTTCAATACATGATATTCTATTTGGAATAGCCATTTGCCTTTTTTCTCAGAGTACGAAGCAACAAGTGGATGCAGCTGAGGCAATGTGAAACCCTTTTTATCCTCAGTTCCGTTTTAGATAGGCAGTTCGATATCTTTTTATAATAAAGGATGTAATATGTTCGATTCGAGGTCAAAAGCAGTAAAGGTTATAGGATATATTATAATTGGTTTTTTTACAATAATCATTATTATATCCTTTGGAATGCCTGATTTTTTATCCAGGCTTGGAATGAACCAGAACGTTGTTGCAACTGTAAATGGCGAGGAGATAAGTTATTTAGATTTTTTGCACTATAGGGACAATTTTGCTCGTTACATGAAGAATGCAAACGATAAGGATATGCAGAAATATATTCTGGATGCATTAATTAGATATAGACTGCAACTTCAAATGGCCGATGAGATGGGAATAAAGGTCTCAGAGGAAAATGTTAAGAGTTCCATAAAGAAAATGCAGATATTTAAGGATAAATCCGGGAATTTTAATAATGAATATTTTCAAAATTATCTTAATTATTTTCACTATAGTTTATCTGATTTCATGCTGATGGTAAAAGAGGATTTGATAAACATAAAAATGATGAATATGATAAATATGGGAATAGGGATCACAGAAGATGAGGTTAATACTCAACATATAATTGATAACTCTAAAATTCAGATCAAATATTGCTTCGCATCCAATAAGGAACTGAAGAAGAGATTTGGCAATAAAATTAAAGTTAGCGAAAATGAAATCGATGAAGAATTAAAAAAGAATCGAAAAGAGGTGAAAGACCCCAAGACTGATCGTAACAGATTAAAGAATAAACTTGTGAATAAAAAATTTGAGAGCGTTAAGCGAGAGCTAACAAGAGAAATAAATGAGTTAGCAAAAAATGACAAGTCCTTTAATATGGCGGCGAAAAAACTTGGCGGAAAAATATTTTATTCGAATCAGTTTAAAATTGGCAGTCCAATTAAGGGAAGTGGCAAGAAGGGAAAGACAATTCATTCAATCAATAATTCAACAATCTTCAGGAATGATTGTTTAGCTTTAGGTGTAGGTAAAACATCCAGAGTAATTAGTTCCTTTGAAGGTCTTTATGTCTTTACACCTGTAAAAAAGGATATAGGCTTCACAAAACCCTCCTCATCTAAATTTACTTCCATTCATCAAAAATTAATAAGGGAGAGAGAGCGGGCTATGTTAATATCAATGATCTCCTCTTACAAAGAAAAATCAAAAATAACAAAAAACATGAAATTTGATTGATATATAACATAACTATGTTATACTTTTTTTATCAATTAATAAACAACCCTGACTCAATATTTTAATAGTTGATTATTATCTAATAATTCAATAGAGGATACAATATGCATATCAATGCTGAGTACGTTAATCCCTTTTTGGAATCTGCAAGTTCAATATTTAAAACTGTAGTTGGTATCGATTTAAAAAGAGGAAAGCTAACAATTAAACAATATCCTGAACCATCTCATGATGTGGCTATAATGATCGGTATAACTGGAGACATTCATGGAGTAGTTATTTATAGTTTGGGATACAGTATGGTCTATAAGATTGCTGATATACTTGCCCCTGGTTTGAGCAAAGAGCAAATTGATGTGGAATATAAAGATATTATTGGGGAGCTTGCTAATATGATAACTGGAAACGCAATGAACCTCTTTTCAAATATCGACAAAGGCGTTGAAGTTACAACCCCTACAGTGATTCACGGCAAGGATTTCACTATTACAGCAATTCAACAGACAACCCTTGCTATCAATCTCTATAGTACTGTTGGCTCGCTTGAGATGAATGTGGCATTAAAATAGCCTCTAATTGTTTCAAATTCCCTTCAACCCTCTCTTTTAAAGGGGAATATCGAAAATGTAAGGCCCTTTCCTCATTTGATTTCTTGAGAAAGAGTTTATAAAGTTTTATAGCAATCTCAAAATCCCTTAACATTAAATCCCTTTCAAATAACTTTCCAAGATAAAAGTAGGCATCATCAATCGTTTCACGATCTCTGTAGTATTTGATCAATCTCATTAGAGTTTGCAGCGCCTTATTGCCCTTCTTTTCATTTATATAAATATTCCCAAGAACTAGTAGAGCATCATCTGCAAGATGATGATTAGGGAATTGAGATGATACTCGATAGTAGAATTCAATAGCTGCTGAAGGATAACCCCTCTTCATTTCTATCTCTCCCATCTGGAAAACTGCTGTCGGATACTCCCCTGAATTCTCACTAATGGAAAGGAGTTCATCCCTAGCATCATCCCATTTATTTGTATCAATGTATATCTTAGCAATCCAGATTGTTGAGCTATCCATCAATGGACTTTGTGGATATTTCATTTTCAATTCCTTGAATTTGCTCAAGGCATGATCATAATTATGGGCATTAAAGAGTTCCAATCCTGTCTCTAGAAGAGTCCTATCAAGTGATGGGATAGATATCTGCTCCTTCTTCTCTTCCATCTTTTCATTATCAGCCCTGTTTGTCATATATTGAGAAGAAGATTCTTCTCCTAAAGGCTTCTTGGTTTCCTCTTCTTTTTCTTCTATACTCCCCTCTATTTCGCTATCCAAGATACTCTTAATGATATCTTCAAGACCCCTCATATCTCGGGAGTAAGAGGGCGTGCTGAATATTATACAAAATAATAATATGGCCGAAATCCTTTTCATCTATCGATGATACCTCTACCCCTCTTTATTAATTGTGGAACACTCCCCTCTTTCATTTTATCATTTATTCCCTTTTGTCTGGTTTTTTTTCTAATAACAATTCCTGAATCCGAGTTTAAACTCGGTTTAACCTCAGGTTTATCACCCTCCAATATCATCCCTTCCCTTTTCTCTCGAAGGATCTCACCCCTATTCCTCTCATCAGTATAATGTCCTCGCCTCTTCAACTCTTCAATCTCAGCCCTAGTACCTACCTCATCTATTCTCTGTACCTTGGATAATCGATCCCTCGAATCAATTAAGGGTGGCGGTTTTATCTTATTAATCATATCATCAGGTTCAGCGATTCTATTGTTGAGATATAGTTCAAGCTTCTCATTTGATGGAAATCTGATCTTATCCTGCTTCGATAGTTTGTTTTTGCCTAGTATCTCAGTTTCAAGCATAGTACGAAAATTCCCATCCTTACGTTCTCTTTTTATATCAATCTGAAAAACCTCATTTGTGGAACCGGCAATAGGAGTACCATGAATTTCAGCAGAGTCTTTCCCATAATAATAACCGATAATTATTCCAAGGATCACAAAGATAAAGACAGATAAATAGAATACCTGCTTTATAGTCTCAATAGTCTTAATATTTATGCTATCGATAATCTTATTAATTTGAATTATGATCTTTGTAAGAATATTAACAATCGGATTCATATCGCATTCTTATAGTTATTAATCCCCAAAAGTTAATTAATTGTATAAACGATCATCCTCGATCAAGGATAAATATTACCCTGCATTCAGCCAGATTATTGATTGTTTCTTTATCGCTAAATATCCTTCTAGCATCCTTATCAGAGAGGACAGGGCATCCCTTTATCTCCTTTAATGCTACAGTAAAGTAGGGATTCTTTCCCGCCCTTTTATCGTTAAAAGCCTCCTCCTCTGAATAGCAATAGGAAACCATACCGAAATTACAGGCAAATTGACTTTTGATGTAGTATCTTCCATAAATTTCAAGTCCATTGTCATTATATATCGATGGGAAGAGCATGGGTTTTATATTCAGGCCCCTTCCATCAACAATCAATCCGCTATAATAGGTCGAAATAGGCGTATCATCCCTCAAGGGAAAATTTTGGAAAGGAAAATCAAAGGGTATTGAGGCAATGATGTCGGACATTCTTAATTTAATCTCACATTGAGTAGTGAAGAAATCGACTGGATATTCATTCTCTGAGATTGAGTATTCTATTAGAGCAGATAGTCTTGTTTGAATATACTTATTATCCTTAATAAGATCACGAACAGTATTCCCAACATCAATTCTAATCTCTTTAATTGCCTCATAGATATTCACAATTGCTTCCTCTCTGGCCAGGGTATAAGCATCCGCTCTCGCTCTGTTAATGGATGTTGAGCTATTATTGTGATAATCAATTGGAGAACCATGGGGTTCAATTTTTATCGAAGAGCTTCCCCTAGAGATGATACGCCCCTTTGACCAGTTTATAGAGACCTTCCTTGTTCGGGTTATATAGTCTGCAAAAAGCGGTTGGAGAAGTATAATCAGAAACAATAATGCTAAAATTGGTAAAGATATCTTATCTCTCATATTTCCTTTAATCTGTGCTCCATGCTTCTTCTAACTATCTGTTATGAGACCAAAACACACTCTGGGGTCCTGATGATTGTGGATTGCCACATAAATTGAGTGATACTCAATTGCTCTATTATTAAGTTAAGCTGTAACAGTCTTTATTCTTATACCCTCAATTGATTATCGGATTATTTCAAGCCTTCTTTTACTCTCATTGAGTAATTTTAATACCTTATTAGAAGCGGCAGCGATATCTGTAATAAACATTTTCGTTGCCCTTTTTTCACATATCTCAGGATGTCTTGATAGATAAACATAGGTCTTTTTTAGAAAAGGCGTAATAACCTTAGAGATGTTCTCCTCATTGATTATCTGAAATATTTTATCATTCAACTTCGCCTTTTCATTTATGAAATCCTCCGATAGATGTTTAATCTCGCTGATCCCTTTAATGGCAGATAACACCCCCTTGTAGAGGGACTCAGGATTATTGACTACATTCTGGGATATTAAACCTTTCAGTATTTCATCTGGCCTTCTCTCTCGTATTGGAATCCTATCTAAAAGCGACTCAAGGGAGCACTCATCAGTGTTTATAATTCTAGCTCCACCCTCAGTGGCATTAATTACAGGGATTCCTACCTTATTTGAAGAGTCTTCAAACCAGCGCCTGTATAGATCAAACACAAAATCAGAGATGACCTCCCCTTCCCCTCCATATGCTTCTACATATTTTATCTTTCTTTTTCTAATGATATTCTGATTGAATGTTTCAAGATTCATGAATCTCGTTGTTTTAGGAAGCCATTCGTCATTATGACAGGTCCCGCTACAATGGATCTCTCTTCCAGTATATGCTAAATCCTGTCCAACCAGAATAATGGGATTGCAGCCGAGATTTAGGAGAAGATCAAAGGCGCTGGTAGCAACAGAACCACCTGATTGAATATCACCAATTGGAGGAATAAAATCCTCAACCCAATCCATTAGAGGCGTAGTCTCCCTCTTTATGTTTCCTTCTTCATCGCTATAGTATTTTGATGTGGAGCTAAAGATTTTATTACCACCATAATAATCAATTACCCTTGGGAAACTTACAACATCAGCAATGAGTATGGCACTCTCATCCCTTATTCCAAGGAAGTGCTTAAGACTATGCTTCTGAGAGTCAATAGTCATCACAAGATGAGGGCTGATCTGATTCTTTTGTAAAACCTTAAAGGCTGTATCCACACAGACGATGAGGGCTCTATCTCTCATGCATCTGAGCACATGAAGGTTCTTTCTTAGGGTTGGACCACCTGACACTATAACTCCGGGATAGTTCCTGAATTTATTAAAGAGGCTTTTGACTGGGATTGAGTTCAATATCTTTGTAATATTTTCCAGAATGTTATGTATCCATTTCTCTTCAAATTCGAATCTGGTTAAAAGATCGCTAAGCTTTGACGATATATACTTATTTATATCAACTAAAAATGTATCATAATAATCCTTATGAATCATATATGATGGTCTATGATAATATGTAGTGACGCCCCTGATTGATGTAACATCAATTACTTCAAAAACAACTTCCATGTCGAGGTTTGTGTTTATAATTAACAGATTTTCAATAAATTCAGGATAGGTTGAAAGGACAATATCAATTACCCTCTTATCTCTCTCTACAACGACTATTGTGCAATCAGAGAATCGCTGTCTCAATTGTTGAATATGAAATCCCAGCCCAAGACCGCAGACCAGTATCAAATTGGCCCTTCCAATTTGAAAGGAATCGACTGATCTTTGAGCTTCCCCCATTGGATTGTATGCGGAATGGAGTTTAATCTCTCTTGAATTAGTATAGATAAGGGTCTTCAACCCAGATGGCGTATCCTTTAGTTTATATTTACCCATTATCATTTTTCAGTGACGCGATTGGCAAAAGCCATTCCTGTAAGGGGCAGGTAGATGAATTAATTGTACATCTCTTTCAATTCGTTGTGAAGTTGTTCAAATTGTGATTCATTAAAAATTTTAAATCTCTCAAGAACGTCCTCTTCAATATAGTAGAATTGATATTTTCTATTCTCAATTCCACAGAGCATGTTTGCCAGATAAGTGATATAGCAGAGTTCTTTTGAATCATTGTTTAAAGAGAGAGGAGAATGGTGATATTTAATTGTATCGATTAGATATTCAGGGAAATGCCATTTGTTTGCCATCAACTCTCCTATGCTTGAGTGACTTATTCCAATTGATATCTCTTCCATTATTGTTGATGTTCTCATTTTCCTGTTCTTAATAATTTCGGAAATCCGATTAACGAGCTTTACATCAGCAGAGAGGAGAACAATCTTCCCGATATCGTGCAATAATCCGGCTAAATACGCCTTTTCAATATATTTCTTTAGCCCATATTTAGATGCAATATTTGTAGCATAGAAGGCGACCTTTTTACAGTGATCCCATATCTCTTGAAATTTTTTATATCTCTTATCCAGTATCATTCTAGTGGCATTAACTGTGAGTATATCATTGAGGTTTTTAAAACCAATAACCATAACCGCATCACTTATATTCTCCACGCGCTTTGCTCTAATAAAACCTGCTGAATTGGAAAGCTTAAGAATATCTGAAGTAAGGGCCGGATCTAACATTATTTTTTTGACAATCTCATCTATAGTGACATCGGGCTCCTTGCATAGCCTTTGCAGTTCTATAATGTGATCTGGAAATGAGGGAAGACCGCTGACCTCATTAACAATCTGTTGCTTTAGATCTGTTGTCAGGCTGGAGGGTTTCGTTTTATAGGGGATGCAAAATTGAGATGTAGTAACCTTCCCATCAGAATCTATTGTATATGAATTTTCTCCTATACCGGAATTCCTTAAAAGAAGAGTCGTTAGAACTATACCTAGCCCCGCGCCTTCTGTATCATCATATATATCTTCATAGGCATCTGAAAAATCATTATATGTCTTTGCCTTCTCTATTCTGGTATTTATTCTATTTAATTCTTCTGGTAGTATTGGTGCATTATTAGTAATAACAGTCTTAAGCCCATCTTTAGTCTTTGTCATTATTACACTTATCCTGTATTCACTCTCCTTCAATTCCTGCTCAAGGCTGAAGATGTTGCCTGTCAGCTCCTCTTTAAAGCGATCCATCCCCTTTTGGTAGCTATCGAGATCATTGATATCGAGATTCAACTTTTGGAAATATAACCTTTTGGCATTGGCTTTAACCGCATTCGCAATAAGCTCCTTAATAATGGTGACTACAGCATCTAGCAGGTAGAGGTTGTCCATACTTGACAACAGCTTGGCGTAAATTGCGTTCAACAGTTTAATTACTGTATCAGTATGGAAATGGAATGAAATATTAAGCTTATTCTCTTTTTCAATCTGAGAGTAGAGTTCTTTTGTATTAATCTGTCTGGGCATAAGGTTTCCTTTAGTTTGTCAATGGTGTCATAATCTATGTCTTTAATTATCGTCTAAGATTATTAAAAATGTAAAGCGTTTTTCAATATTCAAATTTTACGATAATTTGAATAAAATTGTACTGAGACTACTATAAGTCTATAATCGAGTATTTATTATGAATTACAGCGATATCCGGTTTTGGATTGTTCAATATATAATTATGGATATAGGATATATTCGCAAAGGGCTTTCTTAATGCCATGTCAATGTTCTCTGATGATCCTCTGAATTCTCTTATCTTCAACTCAACTCTATCGGCATCAAGGATTTCACATAATCTTTTAAGAACGGGTGAAAATGAAAAATTGGATGACAGATAACACCTCGATACAATTGAATTCTTGACTATATGTGTATAGTTCTTAATGTTTCTATAATCCGCAACAGGGATACAGAGTGTTATATTCTTGATTCCATTCACATCCATATATCGAGCAATAGTCCTAGCATGCACAATGTTTCCTATTTTGCCAAATACAATCGTTTCCCTTCCCCTTGTAAGGATAATAACATCTGTATTGTCATGATTTAGTACAGCTATTTGATTCTCATTAAAAACCCGATTATCGGAGAGATAAAACCAAGCTGAAACAAGGGCTAAAAGGATTGATATTGCCAATACCTTCTGATTTTTATTGCAAAGGAGTACAGGTAAAAATAGGAGAATAGTAGATATCACCAGAATATAGCTTATTTCCTCAACAATGAAGTGTCCATCTATTCCAGAAAACAACTCTACAATCTGGAGATTAAGGCTGAATATGAATTCTGTAATGAGAGCAAAGAACATTCCTATATGATTTGATATTGGGAAGACAACATTTGCTATTAAGGAGAAGATTAGGGTTAAGGCCATTCCCGGAACAATCATTATATTTGAGATTACGCCTATAAGGTTAATCTCCCTTAGGTGAAGAAAGATGACGGGAATCACCAGGATTTGGGCTGAAAGTGTTAGGGATAATGATTTCGCTATAGGAGATGGAAGGGTTGAGAGAGCATTGCTGTAAAAATTGAGGAATAGGATTATTCCAAGGGTTGCGCCAAAGGATAATTGGAAACCTAAACTGTAGAGATCATTAGGATAAATCATTAGTATTATAATAGCTGTAAGAAAGAGCGTATTCAATATGTTCCTTTCCAGATCAAAGATATACTGAACAGAATAGAGGGATAACATAATAAATGCTCGCAATAGAGAGACAGGAATATCGGTTATATAAAGATAAAAATAGACAACAGCGACAGTGGCTAGCAATATTATCTTTCGATTGATCCTGAGAGTGCCAAGGATAAAGATCGGTATTGTGGATAGTATTCCAACATGCAGTCCGCTTGCGGCAAGGATATGCAGCACGCCGGCCCTCTTAAAATCAAGGATAGTTGCCTTATCAATATATTTTTTATTGCCAAAGTATAGAGCCTTTATTATTGAAGCAGTCTTTCCGTTAAAGAGAGTGGATACATTCTCATCTATTCCCCTTCGAATACTCTCTTTAAAAGAGATGGGAACCTCCTTTACAATAGTGAAGTTATTCTCATTAAGATAGAATATAAAGCTAAAACCCCTTCTCAACTGTTTCTTCAAAAAGGAGGAATTATTGGATTTATTTATATCAATCTCTTTCGGTCTTGTATGTATCTCTATTATATCGCCGCGATCAATGGGAAATCTTTCTGGAATATAACTGACAGCCCTATTATATTCTTTACTATGAGAAGAACCATTGCCTGAACCATCTGAAAATATTATTACAGCCTCCCTGGTGTATCTTAGCAATTTTACACTCTCAACCTGGCCGTAGAATACCGTGGACTCGTCATTGACCGGATATGATTTCATTATTGAGATAATCCTTATTGGTATGAAGAGTGAAATGAGCATAGAAGGGAGTATTATCTTTTTAATGTATGAATAACCTTGTTTCTTATTTATCAAACCTTTGACAACATGTGAGTCGCTCTCAAGATTCTCTTCTCTATAGTCTGAACATCTTATTATTGGAATTATAATAAAAAATGAAAATAAATAGAGGATTATTCCTGTGATAATTTCAGGGGTAGACTCTTGAATTATGGCATAGGTTAGTATTATTGCTGATGAAGAGAGGAGTAGTATTAAAAAAGATGGGATAAAGATATTCTGACCAATTTTTCTATATTCGTCCAATTTTGTATACCAGTCCAAACCTGATTCCAGATGATAACTTGGTATTTGTACCCACCTCACCGATCCCAAAGTGTCCATATGTTCCAATGAGATCGATGATAATGTTCCAGTCCCAACTCATGCGGTATATTGTGCCAATAGATATTATATAACCACCCCCCCCATCATAGCCTCTGTTTGCTGGAGGAGTCTCTAAATACAGGCCCAATCCTGAGGTAAGGGAAAGGTCATCCCTTAGCGAATATGAATACTTCCCTAATGCTGTATAGATGAAATGCTGAACTGATATATCCGGAGTGCTGCTATTATTGTTATAAATATACTGGATCGAGAATTCTCCTATCACCCTTTTAATAATAATATCAATGATAAATCCCCCACATAAATAATTACCTGTTACATCCTTGGTCGATCTTCGGTCAATCAACCAATCGGTGTATTCAATTTTATTGAAACCCCCTCCAATTGTGGGTCCAATATAGGTGAAGAAAGGCTCATCAGCATAATTCGAGGCAGAAGGAGTGATCAGAAGAAATGATAATAACAGTAATTTCTTTCGCATTCTTACTTCCAGAATATGTGTAAAAGATATTGATGCATCCCTATCTCACATCAAGGGGGTTTTTCCCCACCAGTGCTGTAGCTGGAACATCATAATCGAATATGCCAGGTGTCATTTTTTCATCGATTATTACATCAGCTAGGGAAAGGGTAAAACCATCAACCTGACTGCTCTTAAAAACAGCCTCCCTTAAGAAGAATGTTGTGTCCATGCTGAGTGTTATCTCGTAATACTCCTGCATATAATTTGTCAATCTAATCCTATATCCTGATTTATCCTTGGAGAGTAAAATTGCAATATATGAACTAAGAAGTTCGGTTATATTGCTATATTTCTCTCTATCGAGATCCTGCACGCCACAGACATTGCTTGAATAATCATATACCCAAAGTTTCTTTCCATTGCATACAATAATCTTGCCCTTTGGTTTCTGGAATTCTACATGTATCTTATCTGGAGACATATACTTTAAACTCCCAATATATACCTCTCCGATATTATATGATAATGTTACTTTCCCTTTTATTGTTTTTATGCTGGAGAGCCTTGTCTTAAATAATTCAAGGGCTTCATCTCCATTAATTGACATCGCATCCCTAACGTCTATTATAGAGAGCAATAGAATAAAACAGATCATCCTTTTATATCTCATTAATACCTCATTTTGTAATATCTATATTATAAGTCATAATACGCCTCTCTTATTGAAAAGGCATCTCCCCTGATGTAATAATATGATACGCTTCTTTTAGTATTGTTGGAGCAATCTCCTCAATCCTTGTTAGCTCATTATTGTTGAAGTCGGAGAGCAGATAATCGGCTACTGATACTCCAGGATCTGCTGGTCTACCAACTCCAAAGCGTATCCGATGGAAGTCGGGTGTTTGAATATGCTGGATAATGGATCTTAATCCATTGTGACCCTTATGACCTCCACCAAACTTGGTTCCAAATTCCCCAAAGGGGATCTCAATCTCATCATGTATCACGATAAGATTCATCGGATCCTCCCTATAATATTGAATAGCAGCCTGAACGGCAATGCCGCTCTTATTCATATAGGTTTGTGGTAGAAGTAAAAGAACATTTCTATCTTCAATTCTTCCCTTACCACATAGGGAGGAGAATGTCTTCAATGTTATGGGGATATTATATTTACGTGCGATATAATCTCCAATTATAAAGCCAGCATTATGCCTGTTCTTTATATATCTGCTACCTGGATTCCCTAAACATGCGACAATAACCATTCTTTTATATGCACGCTTTCCTTACTATTTATATTATGATTAATAATATTCTTCTCGTAAGTCAAGAGTGTTTTTACGAGACTCGATGATTTGTTCAATCCCCTCTATCTCATCATCACCATCCCTTTAATTACGGGCGTGAATTCCATAAATGCTGATATCTTCAGGATTAATATGTTTCATTATCATACTAACAGAGGTGGGAATTAAATTATGCTTGCTCTATGGAAAGAAGTTATATCAACTGTTATGATTTTGGAAAAAAAATATTGACAATTAACATAGTGGAAATACTTTTGATTATCTTAATTGATAAGGATTACCTACCTTGAAAGCAGCGAGAATAATTTCTCCAAAAAGATATGAGATCGTTGATGATGATATTCCGGCTTTGGAAGATGATAAAGTCCTTGTAAGACTTTTAAGGACTGTTATTTGCGGATCAGATATTCCATATTTCAGCGTAAGTTACAAAAAGGAATCGTATCCCTTCCCACTTGGCTATCCTGGTCATGAATGCCTTGGAATAGTAGAAGAGACGCGAAATAATGAATTTAAGATTGGCGATAGAGTAATGTATTACCCTACCTCTTTAGAGGGATTTAAGGAATATCATCTGACAGATGCCTCAAGACTACAGATGTTGCCAAAGGAAGGTGATTTAAATAAACTATCCATGACCCAGATTCTCGGATCAGTAGCGCATAGCGCCTTTAGAATCGACCGACCTTATAAGAAATGCGTTGCTATAATGGGTCAGGGGCCTGTTGGATTGCTATTTACCTCACTGATGAAAAATCTTGGGGCAAATGCCATTATAGTAATTGACCCACTTGAATATAGGCTTGAGGTTGCTAAAAGGATGGGAGCGGATTTTATAATCAATCCAAAAGAGGGAAATGCTGTAGACTCAATATCAGAAATTACGAATGGAGAGATGGCTGACATTGTAATTGATGCATATGGGCAGGATGTTGAAGCAATAAATCAATGCTTTGACATATCCTGTCATAATGGACAGATTGCATTTTTTGGTATTTGTCTTGAGGAATCTCCAAGATTAAACTTCAACATATTTTTCAGAAAGGAATTAAGGATGATCGCCTCTGTAGGTCCTGAAGTGATGGTTGATTATCCCTATGCTCTTAATATGATCCTCAAAAATTCAATAGATGTTACCCCCTTAATAACTCATGAACTGCCATTTGAAGAGATACAGAAGGGCTTTGAAATAGCTACAAATAGATTAGATAATGTCATTAAGGTGGTTTTAACGTTTTAACAAGGAAAATAGTATGTCGAGAGCGAAAATATATGGCTTTCTTGCATGTATAATATCAATAGTTATTGGTTTGTTGTTTTTTTATTATGCATTCTTTTGTGTATTAAACTCTTCAGTCAAAGAAATTGAGAATTTAAACAATTATTCATATTATTCCATCTCTGTCCCAATTGTTTTAGTGACACTCTCTATATTGGGTCTCGGTTTTTGGATAGGATGGACAATCTTATCGATCAAGGTGGTGCCGCCAATGCCAGAGTTAGGAGAGAAGAAAGATTACGCTAGAATAAAGGCCTTTTTCCTATGTCTTTTTACTCTATTGCTTGCAATTTTATTTCTATATGGGGTTTATATAAAGAGTTATTGGTCCTTAGCTATACCAGCCGCAACAGTGACCCTGGTTATCCTTGGCATGGTCTTTTGGGTAGGGACTGCAATAATATTAACCAGATCTACATTACCTGATAATAAGCAATAAAGGGAATCAAGGATTATTCTATTCGATGTTAGGGGAGCGAGTGGTAAGTGATTATTATATATCCATAAAGAGAATGTACTCACTACAAAATTTCATATAATAATTATAAATTAATAATCTTTTAAATATACATATATCAACATAAAATAATCCAAGGATAGATTATTTTATATAAAAGCACAAAGCTTTACAAAAGCAAAGAAAATAGGGAAGAGAAAATGAAGATATGTTTATTGAGTTATAGAGGGAATCCATATTGTGGCGGGCAGGGAATTTACTTAATGTATGTAGCTCGTGAGTTGGTTAAGCTTGGACATGAGGTTCATGCAATAGTTGGACCTCCATATCCCTTTGAGATGGAGGGAGTAACCCTGCATAGGGTGAGTAATCATAATTATTTCAATGTTAAGAAGAATTACATTAAGAATCATAAACCATTCTCTACATTTCAGCCATTCAACTTTTATGAATTTATTTCTTCCAAATTTGGCGTATTTCCCGAGATGGAGACTTTTTCCTTAAGGGCATACCTTAAATTGCGGGAATTATTAAAAGAAAATAGTTTTGATATAATACACGACAATCAGTGTTTAGGGTATGGCTTATTACTAATGAAAAGATTTGGCATCCCCTTTATTTCCACACTTCACCATCCTCTATCAATAGACAGGAGCATTTGGTTTGAGTATCCATCAAATTTTGGTTTGAAAGTAAAAAGGATACTATACTACCCGCTTCTTATGCAGAAGATAGTATCTAATAGGATGAATAAAATAATAACCGTATCTCATGACTCCTCGATTGAAATAAACAAGGCATTTGGCGTGCCTTTAAGCAAGCAGAGCATTATCTATAATGGAATGGACGCAAGCATCTTTTACCCCATAAAGGGAATTAAGAAGAAGAAGAATAGCCTCATTTTTGTCGGGAATGTTGAAGATAGGAAAAAGGGAATAATATATCTCTTAAAGGCGCTCACCCTTACAAAGCATAAGATGAATCTTACAATAGTTGACGGCGGAACACCAAGCAGGAGTAGCGTGCCCCGTTGGATAAAAAAGTTTGGCATTGAGGATAGAGTGAAATTTACTGGGAAGATCCCTATAGATAAACTTGTAGAGCTGTATTCTCAGACAGAAATTGCGGTATGTCCATCCCTTTATGAGGGATTTGGTTTTCCTGCTGTTGAGGCAATGGCATGTGAGTTGCCAGTAATAGCGACAACTGGAGGAGCCCTTCCAGAGGTAATAGGAGAACACCTTGAGACAGCATATCTTGTTCCCCCACGGGATGCTGGAGCAATAGCAAAGGCAATCGATTTCTTAATTGAGAATCCACAATTTAGAAAAAAGATGGGCAAAATAGCCCGCAAGAGAGTGTTAAAAAAATTTACATGGGAGAATGCGGCAAAGGAGATGGTTAACGTCTATGAGGAGGTAATAGGTGCTAACGGTGGATTTTGACATATTCGATGTCAATGTAGGCGATGTTATCCTTGATGCCGGATGTGGTGAAGGTCGTCACTCCATTGAATGCGTGTTACAGGGAGCAAATGTTTACAGCATGGATCTAGATTTAGCCTCTTTGAGAAAAGCCCGCTATACATTAACCCATATAAATGAAAAAGATCGAAAATCAGATGGTGGTAGATTTCAGGTCCATATTGGAAATGCATTAGATCTACCATTTAAAGAAAAAACATTTGATAGAATAATATGTTCTGAGGTAATGGAGCATGTAACTGACGACGATCTGGCTTGCAAGGAACTCGTTAGAACCCTCAAGAATGGGGGTAAAATTGTCATAACTGTTCCTACTACCTTTAGTGAATACTTATATGGCCTAATAACTGATGAATATTTTACCTCTCCAGGAGGGCATATACGAAAGTATCTTCCTGGAAAGCTTATAAAAATAATGAAGAATAATAATCTGGAGATATACAACATCAGATTTAAACATTCCTTTCATGCCATATATTGGCTGATCAGATGTGTTGTGGGGCTTCATTTAGAAGATCATGTTATTACCAAGACATATAAAAATTTTTTAGTCCTAACCATGCAATCAAATTTAATGAAAAAAATAGAGAGTTTTTTTGATTTTTTTTTCCCAAAGAGCATGGTTGTGTATGCCTATAAAAAGTAGTCTGTTAAATCCTACCAAAAGAGCATAAAAGGAGAATCGTGAGAATAAGAGAACTCCAAAAACATCTTGAAGAACTCATATTTGTAGGCCAAGCGCATAGGATCGGCATAATAAAAGAGTTACACCAGAGACCCGACACTTATGAGGGCATTGCAAAAAGGATGAATTTTGATGCAAGATCTACCTGGGTATTATTAGAGGCCCTTGCTGAGATGAGTTATCTGACAATAGATAATGGAGTATATTCAGTACCACATGAGATATATGAACGATTAGTTGATGAAGGGGGCCAGGATTATGAGGGGGATTTCTGGCTTTTTTTGCTTTATCTCATAAATCCATGGAAGACTCTTCCATATGTCTTAAAGCATGGGGAGCCTGATAAGTCCAGCTATAAAAACTTTTCAATAAGCGACTTCATTAAAGGAATGGATTCACCCTGGAAGAAGAGAATTGCTCCTGAAGTGGTGAACATTTGTCTTGAGAATCTGCCTGAAGCAAAAATAGTTGCGGATATTGGCGGGGCTCCTGGAACGATCGCAAAGGTCTTTGCTCAAAGAGGAATTAATACAATAGTTTATGATCTACCGGAATCCATGCAGGTAATGGCCGATGAACTTTCCCGGATCACAAATATTGAAGTGCAAACCGGTGATGCCACTAAGGAATTACCTAAAGGGCCCTATGATATTGCCTTTTTGGGCAACCTATGCCATGGTCAATCTCCTGAGGATAATGTTAGAATAATTGAAATGTGTTATAAGCATCTTCACGATAAAGGATTGATCGTAATATTTGACAATCTCAGGGGAGAGAGTTATAGGGGAGCAACCCTGGCTCTTCATATGATAACACAGAGTCCTAAGGGAGATGTATATTCAAGGGAAGAGTATTATGAATGGCTTAAAGGGACGGGATTTAGAGATTTAAGGGTCGAGAACCTATCAGATTCCACATGGCAACTCATTATAGGACGGAAATAACAGGCTTTTGTGTTCAATGGCTACACGCTCAAAAAGGAGTTTCTCAAATATTATTATCATAGTATAATCCCTATATTTTCTTACTTTGATAATTTCCACCCTGCTTATCTTCTTACAAGGAATATAGATATTTTAGTCGCAATCAAATATATTTGATAAACATCAACTGTGGTGGCAAATAACAGATACCTATTTAGCATAATACCCCTCAATTTATTTAACACAATGCTCGCCCCTCATACTACCAACCTATGACTATTCATATTTCAAAATACAAATTATTCTATTCAATAATAATTATTTATCATGCAGCTACGCTGGATTTATCAGCACGCCCTGTTTGTCAACACGGACCAATTTTAAAACTTTTCTATGCGCCCTTTGGCTTCGGAAACCTAAAGGCTCCATATAGCTCAAGAGCGATAGGATCCATCTCTAGCAATGAGGGGGATAATAATTCACTGAAATCATATTCTGGAAACAGAGTCACCCTTGGATACTTTTACAAGTCCATTCAAAGTGAATTCAGCTACTTTAAAGCATCAATCAAAAATCAGACGATTGAAGAGCCAAATCAATATTCAAGGACTATAATATCCGGTGATTCAACATTCCTTGATCTAAAAATTGGCAAAAGATTTAGCTCATCAGGAGACACATCCTTTAGCTGGCTCTATATTGGCGGAAAGATGATGAGCCTCAATTTTGATATAAGCGGCACGGAAGCAAGGGGAATAGGCTATCTTATTGGATATTACGGATTTCATAGCTATCGTTTAAGGAGCGATTTCGAATTTGCCTTTAATTACGACCTATTCCTGGGAATGTATAAGATAACCGATCTATCATCTGACATAATAATTGACAAGGAAAGGGATAATTCCATAAGCGCAGGTTTTTCTGTAGGGATCGGGATTCAGTATGAGCCATATAATGCATCCTGTCTCTTAAAATTCGCCCCTGAAGTTAATCAGATTACCTATAAGGGCGACTATGCAGGGGCCAATGTAGACCTCAGCGCATCCACCAGGGCCGCCTATATTGGACTGGAGTTTATTTATAACCCGCCAAATTTTAAATACAACCTAAGGGATAATTGAATGGGAGGAATAGCGTAGATGAGAATTCTATTGGTATTATTATTTATCGGAAATTGCGCCCTGCAAAGCATTATATTAGAGGATGAAATAATAGAACGCCCATATAGAACCTCAGTTAACACAATGTTTAATTATGAGGATGCATCAAAAAAATATACCATTGATAACATAAATGCCCATTACAGATTGCATATTGAGATTGAAAAACCGCATATTATCGAATCCGTTACTCATGACATTGACGATATCTATATTATCTCGAATATTGAGGGCACGACAATCATCCATGCTCAATTAGACAAAAGAGGGAGGATCAACTCACATAAAATAGTTAAGAGGGCCGGATTGGGTTTAGACGAAATAGCAGAAAGGATTTTTAAAGGCATTAAATTGAAGCCCGGATATATCGCCGGATATAGCCATAAGACTGAAGTCTACGTGCGAATCACCTTTGTCGGAAAAAAAAGATTATGAGGCAGATCATTGTACTCATGATAGGTCTACTCTTTTCGATTCAGCTTTATGCATCCCAGGAAAGCGAGAATAGGAATAAAGGCATGTCTGAGAATATCACCTATAATATATCCGGCATCATAGTTAATAAAGCATCTGGCAAGGCCCTGCAGGGGATAACTGTAGGCATAGAAGAACTGAAGATAATCGCTTATTCAGACAAAAAGGGCAGATTTGTCTTCAAGAGCATTAGACCGGGGAAATACCATCTGCGTTTTTCACATCCGACTTATGAAGAAGAGATAATTCCTATAAGATTGAAGAGGAATTTCCATATCAATATTGAACTAAAAGGGGCATCGTATGCATTGAACAAAATAGAAAACTACTATAGCAGGCGTGAAGACAGATTCGGAGAGCAGCATATTATGGGGAAGAACATAAAGGACCTTCCCATGAGAGGAGCGGGTGACAGCCTTCATCTTCTGCAGACACTCCCAGGCATTGGTGGAGGATTTGCTCTTGCAACAGTGCCCATAATAAGGGGCGGCAACCCGCTCCATGATAGGTTATATATAGACGATCTGCCCGTCGATTTTCCATATCACTATTTAGCTTCAATCGTTCCTCTGATATCATCAGTCAACGAAGAGATCATTGATAGGGCATCTGTTATTAAGGGGCTCTCCCCCATGTTCTATGATGACAACCTTGGCAACATCATTCAAATAAAGACAAAAGATCCTCAACAAATGAACATTCATGGCAGGGCGATATTTGATCCTGCTATTCCGGTTTTCCCCACTCTATCCGTAACAATTGTCCCAACAAGCAACCTCAGTGTCATGTTCTCCGGGAGGAGGTCTTATGTTGATATGATAACGGATTATGAAGAGACTGACCTCTATTTCCAGGATCATTATCTGAAGTTAACATACAACCTCTTTTCAAGGCATAGATTATTTTTCATTGCCTTTGGCGTTGATGATTATCTGTCAATCGATGACTACACTACCAGGAGTCGATATAATATTGAGGCCCTAAAATGGGAATACCTAATAAACAAAAAAATATTTTTAAAGACCCTACTTTCAATACACCAGATGGAACATTATATTGAAAATGAGGACGTTTATCGTGATATGGTTGGTGTACTTTTGAGGTTCAATCCAACTCAATATAGAATATTTCATACGCTTCACGCGAAATTGAAGAATTATCACATTAAAACGGGTTTTGAGATTATTGCTCATAAAGACGGCATTGAGGGGAATGTCAGCCTAAATGATATTCCAGATCTGGATATATTTGATAATACCAGCATGAATATCACAGAAGAATACCCTATAGAGGGGGCATCCTATTCTCTTTTCTCTGAGTTTTATGCGGAATATAAACCTCTATGGATAAACCTGGGAGTTAAATATAAGCGCTATGGACCCCTGTCAAATAAATCCTTTTCATATAGGGGTATGTGTGGACTGGATATTAATAAAAGGAACACGGTATACACTGGAGGAGGCGTCTATCACGCTCATCCGGATATGTACTACTATATAGGAGAATCGGAACCGAAATTTACAGACTCTCAGGCATTTAATGGAATTGTGGGGATAAAATCGAGACTATTCTCAGGAATAACGGGGCAGGTTGAGTTGTACCATTATGATTACAAGAATCTATCTTCAGCAAATACAGATATAATCAATGACAGCGAATATAAGAAGATAACACAGATAAATCCCTTTTCTATTGAGGGGGAAGGAAAATCACAGGGAGTTGAGTTCCTAATAAAGGGGAGCCATAAACATTACTATGGATGGATCAGCTATGCTTATTCCATTTCCAAGAGAAGCAGTGAAAGATACAATAAGTATGATTATTTTTCCGACTTCGACCAGACTCATCTCCTTACACTAACGCTGGCATCAACATTCGGCCACTGGACTCCCTCAATGATCTTTCATTATTATTCCGCCCTTCCCTACACGCCCATTATCGGTTCAACAGAGGATAACGGAGAGCATGAGGCAGTCTATGGAGTGTATAACGCCAAAAGATTTCCAGCGCATCACAGGCTTGATCTGAAATTAACATATACAAATAAAAATAACAGCAGGTTCTATATTGAGGTGTGGAACTTTTACTATAATCAGGGGAATCGTCTATTCCAGAAGTTTGACGAGGATAAACCTTATGGACCGGATAATCCTGAATCTCAATCCGATTATCCGCCTGTATTCGTCTGGTTGGGAATAGAGTTATGCTTTTAAGACTATTATCGCTAATAATTATATTCTCCATTACAGCAGAGGCTGCTGTAAATGAAACGGAATATCACAAGTCAGAGGATTTTACTGATGATGTGAAGATTTTAAAACGAATGCTAAAGGAGGATCCAAAGGATCTGGTCTCACTGAAAAGGCTATTGAAGATCCACTTTGTGGAAGAGGACTTCCGTTCGAGTAGAAGAATTGCATCAAAATACCTATCCATAAAAAAGGATAAGGAGGTTGCCTATATTAGAATAATATCCCTTGCCAACAACAAGATGTACAAAAAAGCGTTAAAGGAGATCGATGAATTTCTTAACAACTACAAAATCAGCAACAGGGAGCAAAGACTCATAATGCTCAAAATGGCGTTATATGATAAGCTAAAAGAGACAAAACCGCTTCCAATTAACGCAAAAATGATAAACCTAAGCGAAGAAAAAATCCTAATCTCTTTTTATCATAATGGGAAGGAAATCCTCGGGTATGACAGGAAAATGGGGAGGTATTTTTCCTACTCATTTTCAAGGGGCAAAATCAAACTTATGGATAAAGAACCCGACTTTTTGACAGGAATAAACGCGAAGGAACTGCTCTTCTTTTCAATTTCAATAGACGGAAGAGAGGCTCTTGCAAGCATAAAAAGAGGGGAGAATCACGCTAAAGTACTTATGAGACAATATAGTGTTCATAAAAAGACGTGGTCTCAGTGGCTCTTCATAAGCTCTATGAATCCCGGAGACTGGAATAGCTATGGCAATTTTACCTCCGACGCGAGTTCTGTAATTTTTTCATCCGATGCGGACAAGAACAACGGTCTGGATATTTACTCCACTACAAGAGGCGATGACGGCCAGTGGAGCAGACCGAGGAAGCTTGCTAATATTAACACGCCTATTGATGAGTATTCACTATTTCTACATCCTGACGGCGAAACTCTATATTATTCATCAAATGGTATGAAGGGGATGGGCGGCTTTGATATTTACGGCACCAGACTAATCAGGAAGGAAAATGAATATCTTACTACTAAATCCATAAGCATAAAATCCTTAAACACATACCGCAATGAGCATATCCCTCTTCTTATAGCGAGGAATGGGAAAATGGGATTTCACAATCTTTCTGTTGCCAATAAGAACTATATATACAGGGTGAAAAATCTTATTGTAAAACCAAGACCAGTTTCCTTATTGGAAGGTCATGTCTATGATAAGGAGACAAAGGAGCCTGTAAAGGGGGCCGAAATCAGGATAATGAGGATTGGCGGTCAGGAATTGAGGGGGACAATAAGGACGCGTACCTATGCGGACGGCTTTCTTGGAGCGACATTGAGGCAGAACTCAAGGTATATAGTATCCATAAGCGTTATGGATTATCTCTATTACAGGAAAAATGTAAATGTAAAAGCAGGTCAGAAATACCTGAAAAGAAACTTCTATCTTAAAAAGGGGAGGGTCACAAAGGGCTTTTCGTTTGTTGCGAATAATATATATTTTGACATTGGATCAGCAAAACTGAAAGAGAATTCCTATGATGAGATTCATAATATCTACAACTTTCTCAAGAGAAATCCAAAGGTTGTAATTCAAATTTCCGGTTATACTGATAGCACAGGATCTTATGAATTTAACCTAAGGCTATCTGAACAGAGGGCTAATGCAATCGCAAATTATCTAAAGGGAAAAGGCATATCCAGAGAAAGGACTCATGTCAAGGGATTTGGTTATGCTAATCAGGCAGCCTCAAACCTGACCGAAGAGGGAAGGAAATTAAACAGAAGAGTCGAGATTAAAGTAATAGAGGTGAAAAAATAGATAATTATTTACACGATCTTAGGTCCTCTCGTTTTATGTTGTTAATCTCCCTAATGATCGGATATTTCATCCATATCCCTTCAAATTGTAGCAGAAATAACAATCAATCCAGGAACAGAGTCATTTCCATAAAAATATTAAACCGCTTCTTTTACACGAAATAAGCATGGCTAAAATCAGTGAAAGATAATGAAAAGAAGCAATCCCTATGTCATTCCTACGGATGCAGGAATCTGCTTCTGTTAAGAATTGACAACCAAGCCTTTGTCACACTTAAACGAAATTGTCATCAATGACCATCCAACTAATGAAAAAAGAGGGGCCAAGCGCCCCTCTTTAGCTTTGCTCTGTAATTCATGTAACTAAGCTGCTGTGGATTTATAGAAATCTCAGCGCGCCATCAATCAAACTCATACGCGCCCATTGACCAACCCGCCGCCCCGTCGTTGACAGGTGAGTCATCCGGCCCTTCAGTAAGGTTAGTCCGCGTATTTCCATCCATATCAACGCTGAAGCCCCAGCCCTCAGCCGCTCCATCAAGACCGCCCTGACGCGCTTCCACAGGCGAACTCCCGGTTAGATGCCAATCACCGCCCGGACGATCCGCAAAAACAGGATCAATGCTGATGTTTCCGCTCGATGGAATATCGACTAAGACATTGACTTCATCAATACCGATAATGAATGTCGCATCTTCGTCACAATAAAGCGCTGTTGGGCAATTGAAGATATTGTTGTTCCGCAGGGACGATGGGTCGGAATCTGGAAAAACGCCACCATCAGTGTCTTCATGTATGCCAATTCTTGAATCGCCGCCGGATGTGAATATGATATTGTTTTCTACAATGGAAGCTGAATCAGTGATTTGAATAGCTCGGCATTCATTACCCCCATTGCCTCCATCAATTGTATTGTTCCGTATCGTTAATGAGAGATTATCGTAATTTGCAATACCACATGATTCCCCACCTCCATTACCACCGAAAATAGTATTGTTCTGTATTGTTGAATTCGATCTTTCGTTACCAATACCAATAGAAGCTTCACCTCCGCTTCCGCCATCTATTTCGTTGCCAGCGATACTTGGGGATGAACCATTAGTATTGTAGATGCCCGTAGATCCTACGCCTCTTCCACCATTAATCTCATTACTATCAATACTTGGCGAAGAATCATCGTTGACAATACCAGCAGATAAGAAACCACCAATTCCGCCATTTATTTCGTTATCAGCAATACCTGGGGATGAATCAGCATTGAAGATGCCGGCAGAAGATTTGCCTCCACTTCCGCTATTTATTTAGTTGCCAGAAATACTTGGAGATGAACCATCGTTGTATACACAAACTGACAAACCGGTACATTCTCCCCCATCAATTATGTTATTTTTTATAGTTGGGGAGGAATCGTATAGATTAAAGATAGCGGAGGAAGCTTCTCCTCCTCCCCTAATAATAAAACCATCGACAACAGTAACATTTGTTATAGCAATAACGCTATTATTCCCATACACGTCCCGATTCGGGGCTCCAAAATCACCGCCAAGGCTGCTCGTATCAACAATGATAGTCTCATGCTCATATCTATTCCTCTCGAAAAAATCACTCGAATAACCACCATGCCCTCAGTGGCCGCGTCAACACCCTCCTGAATTGTGTTAAAAGGATGATCCCTTGTACCATCCTCTATTCCGCTGACATTGTCAATGTTAACATATATCAAATCTACTATTGCGCAGGAATCGCCCGTATATATAGCCCTGTTGCCGGCAGCATCCTTCACTAATACATTGTAAAAATATGTCCCTGCGATAAATATTGTCTCCTCTACCGGAACGCCACTGTATGAAGCATAGTCCTGCACCGTATCCACACATTCCCCCTCTTCAATGATGCTGATCTCTGATGATGACCTGACGAGCTTATTGGTTAGGCCATCGCTTCCGGAATCATCACTCACTTCTCCCCAGCTTACCCTGATTGCGGCGCCAAAGGCGCTGAATGACACCGCACTACCTGGCGTAGGAGCGATGGTATCGACTACGGACGGCGGGAAAAAGGCAGGATCGCTAGATGAATCCGAGCAGGAGCATCCTAAATAATTGCCTGCGCACATCCAAATAGCACCTAACGCAAGATAATGTAAAACAAATCTCCCCCGTTTCATTATGCTACCTCCATTTATTATTTTTTTTATATTTTCATTACTTTTTTATAATAAACAATATCATAACTACTCAAATATTTTTTCATATACACTATTAGATAAAAAATGTATAAAGGAGATGAGTTGGAATTGTCTAAATTATGTCATTCCGGCTATAGCGTTGTAGAATGTCAAAATCTAAAGCAATTATTAGTAGGGTTTTGTAACCATATAAGATTCCTGCATTCGCAGAGCCTGCCCCTGTGAATACAGGGGAATGACTATAGCTGAGTAGTCTCTCACCCCGCTGGCAGGGAATAAATATAAGAGAAACTTTTTTATAGACACTTATTTTTGTTATGTAATTGATGATTAAGATAAATCAATGCAGTTAAAACCGAATGTAAATTGGAGCTTTTTTGCCCGTTGAGTAG
>JAXHTS010000014.1 GCA_034190085.1 Spirochaetota bacterium | reverse complement strand
AGCTATAGCAATACTACTAATATTATAATATTAGTAGTATTGCTATAGCTTAAGGGCAAACGAATAACAGTCTTGAAATCGATAATTATTATAAGTTTTAGTTAGGGGATCTTTATGAGGATTGATAACGTATTAAAAGAGGTTATATTCATTTATAATTGCTATCCCAAAAAAAGAAAGATTTTCATTAGTTTCATTACAAACAATTATAATAATAAAAAGGAGGTTCAACTATGAATATGAAGAATATTCTTCAATCAAAAGGGGAGGATGTTATAACAACAAACAAAGACGCTTCAGTGCATGAAGCTATACAATTGCTAAACAAGTACGAGATTGGAGCACTGTTGGTCTTGGATAGGATCGGTAAGAAAGGAAAGCTTGTTGGTATCATTACTGAAAGAGATATACTAAGGGAGCTGGCAGAGCGAAGTGGCAATCTGAAAGAAATAACTGTAAAAGAGATTATGACAAATGATTTAATCACTGGGACATTGGATGATGAGTTAGATTACACCTTTTTTTTATCATCTAGTCGGTGTGGTTGGTATAATTGCACCCTGGAATTTTCCTCTCACTCTCTCATTTGCAGATGTAATTCCAGCGCTTATGGCTGGCAACACTGTTGTCATCAAACCATCATCCGCAACGCCTCTAACTGTACTTGCAATGTGGAGAATCTTTATGGACTCAGGTTTTCCCAAGGATGTTTTACAGGTGATCCCTGCCACGGGACAAACGGCTGGTGAACTTATAGACTCTGTAGACATGATCGCCTTTACAGGAAGTACTGAGATAGGCAAGAAGATTGCTGAGAGAGCCGGTAAAAGGTTGATTCCTATCCTGCTTGAGTTGGGAGGTAAGGACCCGATGATAGTACTCAAGGATGCGAATATAGAGCGTGCAGTCAACGCTGGTGTATGGGATTCTCTTTTGAATTCAGGGCAGGTATGTATGTCAACAGAACGAATATATGTCCAAGAGCAAATAGCAGATGAATTCATTGATCGTGTTGTGGGGAAGGTGCGCTCGTTACGACAGGGATATAGCAAAGATTTTAATTGTGATATTGGATCTATGACATCTTCTGAACAGTTAGAGATAGTAAAAGATCAAATAAATGATGCAGTTTCAAAGGGAGCGAAAATACTCATCGGTGGGAAAAGAACTTCTAAACCAGGCAAAGGTTATTTCTTTGAACCGACTGTGGTTGTAGATGTGAATCATAATATGAAATTGATGACAGAGGAGACTTTCGGTCCCATCATAGCTATTCAAAGGGTTAGGGATGAGGAAGAGGCTATAAACTTAGCTAACGATTCCTGCTATGGTCTTGGTTCAAGCATATGGACAAAAGACAAAAGAAAGGGGCGCAAACTTGCTCGCGGAATACAGTCAGGCTTTGTATGTATAAACGATGTTCTGTCAAGTTATATGGTAATGGAATTGCCTTTTGGAGGTCTCAAAGAAAGTGGATTGTCAATGCGTCACGGCCCTGAAGGAATAAGAAATTTCTGTAATACTCAGAGTGTTGTTATAGACAGATTAGGATTAAATAAAGACTTTGGATGGTATCCATATTCTCCTTCAATTAATGGAAAGATAAGTAGGGTCCTCAGGCTTCTCTATTGTAGAGGCCTGAAAAAGATTGCCACTGTTAAAAGGTATTCATAACCTTTACTGATAAAGGAGTAAGATGTCTCATCCCCAATTGGAATAATGAGATGGTGGGTTTAATACAATAAAATAATGGAAGATGATTTCTCCTCCTCCTCCTCCTCCTCCTCCTCCTCCAACAATCCACCATTTCATTATTCAATCCTTGATGGCAAGAGGGTATAGCAATGGTGAAACCATATTATCTCAAAATGTTCTGGAATTTGCGAGACACAAATCTAATTGTAGGTATCAATTTAAGCTATGGGATGCTTCTTGTAAAATTCTAAAATTATTATTCCTATCTAAAAATTTCTTTTCAGAAAAAATAATTTGATATATAAAGAATTACTTTACAAAAAATATTAAAGCTTATAGTAAATCTATTGATATAATAGTAAATACGAGGTCTGCAGATGAAAATATCGACACGGGCACGATATGGTACAAGGTTGTTACTTGAGTTGGGACTACATTATGGTAAAGGTCCGGTTTTTTTAAAGGATATTGCTAAAAATGAGGAGATATCAGAGAAATATTTAAGTCAGATAATGATTACTGTTAAGAGTGCTGGTTTTGTCAATTCCTTTCGCGGTGCTCAGGGTGGATATATATTAGCAAGGCATCCAGCAGAGATTACACTTAAAGAGATTGTAGAGGCTTTGGAAGGAAGATTCGATCTTGTTGAGTGTGTCAATAATCCATCTTCATGTAAACGGGAATCAATATGTGTAACAAGGGATATCTGGGTTGAGGTAGGTAAGATGATTGCACAGGTGCTTAATTCTATTACATTGGAAGACCTAGTGAAACGTTGTAGAGAAAAACAGGAGAAATATGGTATGTATAATATCTGAGTATTTATTTTTTAATTTCTCAATCCTGCACTGAGATGTATTGATTTATTCATGATTACAGCAATGTATTCCCAATAGTGAATTCTCAATGCAAGTTGCAATTCGTTTTGTTGTTTTATATTGCATATTGCAATAATATATCTTTCCGTAATTATTTATATAGTATAGTCTCTGCCTCTATATCTTTGCTTCCTGTTTTTTTACTAAAAAGGGTTAGTTTTTTTAAATTCTAGCCATATCCCGCCATTCATCTCATCATATTTTTAAGATTTCTTAATAGAACAAATTATTTTTATTTTTATGCGTTTTCTTTTTTATAGTTAGCACGATTTATGCATCTTTAAAATAGACGTATAGGGTTTGATAAGGTTATTCTTTTGGAGTATAGGATAAGATAATATTTTTTATTGAATCAAGATCAAAGATCAATATTAAGTGATAATTTATTATTAAAGGAGGTGATTGCTATGCCAGGAGGTGATGGGACAGGTCCAGTTGGTTTTGGGCCAATGACAGGAAGAGCGGCAGGATATTGTGCAGGATATAACATGCCTGGGTATGCGAATCCTGTAGGCGCCAGAGGCTTTGGGGGGAGAGGATATTTTGGCGGTGGAGGCCGGGGCAGGGGATATAGAAATATGTTCTACGCTACAGGACTTCCAGGTTGGATGAGATTTGGATATGCTCCCAACTATGGAGGAGCATCCCCTTTTGTTGGTGTCAATCCCCCAGTTAGCAAGGAGGATGAAGCAGGATTTTTAAGGGAACAGGCAAACTATTTTCAAAGAGCGTTGGATGATATTAATAACAGATTGGATGAATTGGAAAAGGCAAAGAATGAATAGACAATCATAATTATTCTCCTTTATTTTTGTGATTATTTGCGGGGTTAATCCCGCAAATAATCACGACTCTTTTTTTGACTTTGTTGTAGCAGGCTTTTGGTTAAAAGGAGGAAGTTCCGATCCTGTTTTGAAAATTGGGATATTAATCAAATTTATTTTAAAGGAGGGTGATGATGCCCAGATATGAG
>JAXHTS010000013.1 GCA_034190085.1 Spirochaetota bacterium | reverse complement strand
TGATTCGTCGGAGACTTCGGTGCATGAAGAAAAAGCGTATTTCGGTCAAAGACAACTTGAGAATCCCTAACAGATTCTTTCAAAAAAAAGGACTTGTCTCACTTTACTCATTTGTATCAAAAAATGAATATCAAAGGGTTTCCCCTTGCTATTCAGGGGCAATGCTAAACGGGCATAATGACAAATTGCCTTAGGGGTCGCCCAGTGCGAGAAAAATGCACGCTGGTAAATATAGGGAATTGACCCTATTGCGACAACGGGGAGGTGGTGGAGAAAGCCACTGTCTTACCCACTCAGCATCTGATTATTGACTTTTCTCATAGTTTTTGGCTGCATTCTTCTCAATTTATACTTCGAGAAATATATACTCATATTTTTTAATGCTCAGGTATTTAAAATCTTTAGAAAGTCGTATGAGATATCTTAATTTTTCAATCATTAAGTTAGCTTCCTTCAGATATGACATTTTCTCCTTGGTGTAAACTGCCTGAATAATCAAATCCATAATATCGAGCAGCGACTCCTCAATTCTGTTACCGAGTAGAAAACGCTGGTTTCTGGGAAAACTCTCAAGAACAGGGATTATCCATAGTAATAGATCGTAAACTTTTGTAAGCGCGTTGATTTCTTTAATCTCTTTTGCCATATTTTACGCGAAATTGTGATTTTCAAAAATTTTTCGAACCGCCTTCGGCGGTAAAGGGTAAAAGAGTAAAAGTACAAAGTGTTACAATTGAGCCCTGGCGCAACGAAATCCAACATCGTCGTACCTATCGAGCGGGACGCTGTTGAAGCGAGCTGCACAGCGACAGTAGTCCCGATCAATGCCCCACGAGCCGCCGCGCAAGACATATGCATCCCTATACTCGTCATACAAGCTAGCTGTCCACTCCCAAACATTACCTGCCATGTCGTAACACCCATAAGGGCTTTTGCCATCCGGGTATTCATCCACTGGTGATGTGCCTCCTCTTCCACTTTCATCTGTGTTGCATAATTTTCGATTAAATTCCCCCCCCCAAGGATAAATTCTACCATCTGTTCCACGGGACGCCTTTTCCCACTCCTGTTCAGTAGGCAGCCTCTTCCCTGCCCATTTTGCATAAGCATTTGCTCCATACCAGCTTACATAAATAACAGGATGTTCCTCATACCCCTTCTCAACAATATATTTATTTCTTTCTTTTCTTATCCTGCATTTTTCTTTCCTAAAGCTCCCTTCTAAATTAATCCATTTATTCAAGTTCTTCTCTCCTGGATTTGTACTATTCAGGAATGAGCAAAACTGCTTATTCGTGACCGGAAAAACATCCATATAGAAAGATGGCAGATTGATAACTCGCTGTGGTTTTTCACTGCTTCCTGCTACCTTGTCATCTTCACGACTTCCGTAAAGGAAGTCGCCTTCGGGGATGAGCGCCATCTTCGAGTTATCAATATCATTTATGATAAACATTTGCCTTTGTTCAATTTCAGCATCTTCATATGTAGGTATATCAACCCGAGCGCCTGTGCTGCTGACGTGCTTCAATATTCGAATAGCATTCCTTTTAACATCATCAGACAGGTCATGATTATTTACAGCTTCAATAAAGGGCTTAGCTGGTTTAATTATTGAATCATCAATAGCGTCAGTAATAAGTGTAATATCTGACTTAAAAGCTTCTGTTTGTATGATAATTTTCATGAAATCTTCAATAATCGATGGATTATCAAGCCCCAGGCAGAGAAGTGTAACCTCCCTCCACCACCTATTGTTGTAATTGTCTGTTAGAATGTTAAGCTGGCGGGTATTTCGTATATGCTCAGCGGCAATGAATTCCTGAAAACTTAGGTGGCTGAAGCCGTATTCGGATTCGCTGTAGCCAGTAAAAATGCCGGCCCTGTCACGGATATTGTAAAGAAGCTTTTGGGGATCGATTCCCGATTTGCCTATTATTTCAAGAGGCTCTTTAATCAAATCAATTATTTCTTTAAGCGGCGCATGCCGCTCTTTTTCTTTTTCGTGAAGCCACAAAGCCACAGGCTGTAATATCCGCCTTGCCTGGCTAGCTGAGAGCAGAATATCAAGACCCTTGGCCATGTCCCATTTCTCAAGAAGCACATTTACGCATTCCTGGTACAACTCCACCCTCCGCTGTGGAAGCACAGTTCCCCTGTCCCTTCGCACAAGGGCAATAATCTGAAGGAGCAGTGGATTTACAGCAAGCTTCTTTATTGATTCAGATTTTTCTATTTCTTCAACAAGCTGTAATGCCTGCTCGCGACCCTTCTTCATCCACGCATCTTCAGCATCTGGAAGCATGGCAGCTTCAACAGACTCGAACCATCTAATCAGGAATGACTTTATTTCATCCGGAGTAAAATTCTGAATAGAAAGCTCGAGCACAGGCTGGCCTTCCAGCCTGCTTTTTCCCATATATCCAGCAAGTCTTGAAGTGATTACAAATCGCGTATGCACATACTTTTTTCTGGCATCATCAATCCATCTGCAGGTTTTGATGCGCGCATCCTCATCAGCAACTTCGTCAAGACCATCTAAAAGTATGATGCCCCTATTGTTATTAAGAAGCTTTTTAAAATCTTCACCTGAAATTTCGCAATTGTAGAAACAGCATATCCTTTTAATAAAATCCAATAAGTCTTCATTATCAGGATCTTTTAATTCCCTAAGAGGGGCGAAAAACGGGATGATGTTCGAATCCAGGCCTATTCTTTCCATACCCTTGCCGTCAATTAGCATTATGAGGATATATTTTAAGAGCGTGGTCTTGCCAGAACCAGGGTCGCCCAGTATTACCATGTCCTTTATTTTTCGTGTTTCAGCAATCTCAAAAGCTTTCTTGATGTCAAGCGAGGGCAGTTGTTCCTTTCCTGCTGCCACTTCCTTACGCGATCTGTTTTCGAGATCGTAAGCATGTATATGCGCGCGCATGTTTACATACACGCGCTCAATCTCAATGGGCACTCTGAGATTGGTTTCAAATCCCTGCATGGGCAGATGTCTATGTTCGTTTGAAGCATATTTGACATACTTCCCGAATATGCTGTCCTGTTCATTAGCCTGCTTTATCTGTTCCTCTTTCTTCTTTCTGGTTTTACTGTCAGAGGCAATGTTTAGTGAAAATTCCTTATGGCCATCATCTCCAGTTTCACCATCCAATACCCATTTGCCTTCGTGGTATTTTCTAAAATCCAGCCTTATTTCATTTTCCGACCAGTCAAATGATATATACTGAAACCTTGCAGGTTTCTTTGAATCGCTGCCAAGATATGCTCCGCCAACCTGAAACTGACAAAGGCTACTACCATATTCTTGAAAATACCCGCCCCCAGCATCGTGAAGATGACCAGTGAGTATAATAGAGTTATTAAGATAGGTTTTGCATTTACTTCTATCTTCAAGCCATAGCCATTCCAGCGGGTGATGAAAAAGATTTATTTGAAGATTTACATTACCTTGTTCCTTAAGCTCCTCTATAGCCTTCTTTGTCTGGTATTCCCCAATTGCTATTTTCTCTTTAATAGATGATTCATCAGGCGATTTTCTGCACATCCATGCGGAGTTTAATCCCACAAGCCCTATCTTCTTTCTACAGAGGGCTTTGTAAGAATAAACAAAGGGGATAAGCCTTCCATGCTTGCTTTTCAGATGCGGGTAATTCTTTTCGATAAAAGTAAAATATTCATTTAAACCTTCGAAAAGTTTATTCCTTTTATATTCCTTTTCAAGCTCCTCATTCAAATCTCTCATATCGTTGTATGTGGGGACACCGCTACTCTTTAAGTATTTCTCTCTATTCACATCATGATTGCCCGGCACAATGAAGACACTTTCTTTGGGAAGCTTGAGGTTTTCACGTAGATCATAGAAAAATGCTTTTGCATGGTCATATTCATCTTTGATTCCATGATAAGCGATATCACCAGTAACAACGACAATCTCCGGTTTAAAGCCGTTTTCTCTATCTTCTTTCACACGCTCAATCAAAGGATCAAGCACAACAGACCTGTCGAAATTCTCTTTAGTATTTACATGCAGGTCAGAGATATGCAAAATCTGAAATATTTGAGTTTTTCCCATAGCATCTAATCCTTACTATATTTACTCATTGGCAGGCAGGGGAGAAATTCGCACTGCTTTCCGGAAATGGCATATTAGACTTGTTGAGAGACGATAAGGGTGGTGTCTTAATTTATCGAAATATCATTTCTGATGTCATCCCCCTGTATGCACAGGTGCAGGCTCTGCGAATGCAGGAATCTATAACCTTCTGAAAAACCAGAAGATTCCGGCACTCCGGCCGGAATGACATATGTTATAATTTAATTATTCGATATATTCATACACTACCCGTTATAGCTCATATAGACATAAAAGTATTATCATATGGAAGAACAAGTCAAGCTGTTATTGGAGTAAATAGATAAAGTGGGATTGTACCATTGCAGATCTGAAAACGCTCCGAAGTCATTAAAAAAATAGCTCTGCGCCCATTCGAAATTCTTTTATATGCAAAATATGGACAAAGTGGATTATTGCAGGTTTTAGGTTAAAGGGGGGACAAAGGCGCAATTTCTATGATTTTAGAAACCACTCAATCAGTAATTGTAAGGGCTTTTCCACACATGTTGTGATCAACAGCACCTCCACTATCAATCACCTGTATGCATGGGTGCAGGCTATACGGATGAAGGAATCTCATCATGATTCCATTCTATAGAGACTCCTGCATTCGCAGGAGTGACATTGAATGCAACTGTCTTTACACCCCACCTATGAGCATTCTTTTCTTTTATAGAGGACAGATGCATTTTTTTGTTGCTATATTGAATTAAAAATATTATTTTAATGTATAATGAAAATTATGACACATATTTTCAATTTATATTCCAAATTTCCTCCCTTCAGAAGGTTGATGTGGCCTTTCATTGGCTTTGGTATGTCAGCCCTTGCATTGATCCTTATCCTTCAAAACAATGAAGTATCCACTTCTCCTATTGGTTGGGAGAAGAATTTTGCCCTCACACCCATGAGGATCAAGGCAAAAAATGTACAGATTGCCTATAAGGGCAACATGATTGCGGCAGTGTATGAGGGCAAAGAGAAGGGAATGGCGGGGATATACGCCTCAATATCATTTAATGGCGGCAAAAAATTTCTTCAACCGATCAAAATCGCTAACATAACCTCTATCATTGAGCAGAGGCCTCATGTTGCCATCTCTAGCAATGGACATATTGCTGTGGTGTGGCAGAGTTTAGTCAGCAATGATCCAAACAGCAGGATATTTTACACAGTGTCAACCAATATGGGAGCCTCATGGCAGCCCCCGAAACGCCTTTTTTTGCCATCAGAGGTGGAGTTACTCCCATTGGCTTTTTATGATGACAGGGGTGTATTGCATATCTTTTATAATGGTCTCAAGGATAAAGCCTTCAATCTATTTCATATTACCAGCGCTGATGAGATGAGCTTTAAACCTCCTCAACCACTAATCAGCATCTCTGAAAGATTGAGGGGGGCATTCTTCCCGGCTATTCTTCTCTCAGGGAAATATATATTTATTGCCTGGCAGGGGAAGGAGGAAAAGCTGGGAATACTATCTGATGACATATTCTTCATCAGTTCAAAGGACTATGGCAAAAGCTTCAGTTCCAGCAAGAGAATTACCGAGAATAAGGCCAATGACGCCTCTCCTTCAATGGTACTGTCTGATGATATTCTATATGTTGCATACCAGAATAATGAAAACAAAAACTGGTCAATAAAGCTCTTAAGGGGGTTTGATAGGGGCAATTTATGGGAAAAAACAGCGATTACCATCTCAAAAACAAACGCTGACTGCTATTCACCGGTAATTGTGAATTCAAATAACAATGAAATAGTAACGGCATGGCATGATACCGGAAAGAAAAAACCTAGAATTTTCGCAAGAAAATTTCTAATTTCAGAGAACAAGCTCTCACCCATAGCCATGCTCTCAAAGAACAATATTTCTGCAAGAAAACCAGTCGCAATTGCAATGGGTAGAAGAGTTGTCGTTTCATGGGAGGGAGACAAAAGGATAATGACCAAGTATTCCGATATTCATGTGGACCCACCGGTAGTCTATTCCAGAACTCATCCCACAGATACATGGTCAAGATTATCACGCGCTCAAATTGAATGGAAACACCCGATGGATGAATCGGGCATTGTTGGTTATGCCACATTAGTTAACGATCAAGAGGATTTTAATCCTAACATTCAAAATATTGACGGCAATATCAACAGCATAAAAATACCCGATCTGGATAATGGCGTAACTTATTATCACATTAGGGCTATTGACGGAGCCGGCAATTACAGCAGGACGATACACTACAAAATTCAGGTTAGCAGAAACCCCCTACCCATGCCGCTTGTGGAATCACCTACACATCCTGAAGGGAAAGCTGTAGATTCCAGATCTCCCATTCTTCGATGGACTATGGATGAAACACCTCGTTTGAAGGGCTTCCTTTATAGCATCTCAAAGGGATCCATCAAGAAACCGGATATCTTCACAATAGATTTTGAGATGAATTTTAACGATTTAGAGGAAGGAAGATATTTTTTCAATATTAGATCAGTGGACAAGACTAATTTTCTAAGCAGAGTCGCCACATATGAGATCATTGCTGGGAAGGCCGAGGAGCTGGACTACGACTTCTATGGAAAAATTGCCCAGGGTTTTGTTGATGAAATCGAAACTCAGACAAGGATTACTGTTTCCCCAAAGAAAAAGAAGCCGCCCCCATCAGTTGAAATAGAATTTCCCTTTGATATTGGGAAACCCCACACCAGCTCTGCCTTTATGGCGCGCATAAAGACTAATAATATCAGCCAAAAGAATATTATTGGATATTCCACCTTTGTTACCAATAAAAGCCCAATGCCTTTAGACAGGGTAAATAGTAGGGATAAAACAATTAACATCGAGGATTTAAAGAGCGGAGAATACATCATAGGCGCTAGATGCAGGTATTATCGGAAAAAAAATGGCAAAAGGGTATTGTATTGGACGAAACCTATTATAAAAAAGTTTTCGGTTTCTCTTCCTATTCAAAATCCGCCATTAGTTGCCTATATGGAAGGCATATCCAAGAGGGTATCCGACCACAATGTCTGGATAACCATCCCCATCTCTCTGGTCACAATTATCCTCACCTTTGTAACAGGTGTTGGGACAAAGCTATCCTTTTACGCAAGGCTGTTCCAGTTGAGAATAGGCAACATTATTAGAATGCTCTAAAATTAAATTACTCCCTAGCCACACTTCATTATCACTATACTTCATTGTCCAATAAATAGACCAACCGCCAGCAATAAGGGGGTTAAAATATTTATGATAACATTTCTTCCCATATATGGGATAAGCTTAGGTATGTCATCAGCATTTCTGGCAACACCCATCACAGTTGGAACAGCTATAAAAACAGCAGCAAGAGCAATAAAGGCCTCAGCAGGGAAGAACCCACATAAATACCCTACTATGACTGAAGAGAATGCGCCGGCAAGGAATATCCCATAGATCCATACACTGGCATGTCTCCCGATTACAATGGGGAAATGCCTTCTACCTACTGCTTGATCAGCCTCAACATCCGGAAATTGATTTAGAAGCAAAAGATCACTCACCAGGAAAAACGGCACTAATGAAGCCAAGAATGATGTCCAGGAGTATGTACCGGTGAGCACAAAGTCAGTTCCCATTACCATCAGTATGCCGAAACCCATTCCAGGAGCGATCAAGCATAGCACTGGATTCTTAGTAACCCAATTCGTATAAGCAATTACGATTATTATACCGAATAAGCCTAAGGGCAGAAGCCACAATCCCCATACTAAGAGGAAATATATACCTATAAGAATTGTAACGCCCAGGGAAATGAGGCCCGTTATTAAAGCGAAATGTGGCTTGTCAGGATTTTGTGGAAGGGTGCCGCTACCTCCGCTGAAGGGTGTAGGCTTTGTGTTTAAATCTAAACCACTGGTAAAATCATAGTATTCATTAAGCGCATTAACACTGATGTGTATTGAGATGGCTCCAACAAGGGCTAAGGCAAGGTAATAATAATTTAACTCGTATCCCGACCATGAGGCTGTAGCAGCGCCCAGAATAACACAAACAGGATTTAATATGAGAAATGGTATTCTCATTGGTCCTAATATTAATTTTGCATATTTACTACCCATGAATATCCTCGAATTCTTAGTCTATATCCCAAAAACATCCTTCATAACACTTTACAGCATTGCTCAGTTATTTCTTAGCTGAAGGATGAAAGGAATATCTCATTTTCATAATGCTCTTGAATCTCTCCCAGGACATCTTCATCAAGACTAGATAAATTCTTTTCTTAGAAAAACTAAATCTATTCCATCCGCTCGTTTTGAGTATTCCATTCGTGATGGCAAAAACCAAGACAGTACCGTCTCCTCCTCAAATGGTTAAGGGTAAAACTTAGATATTTTAGATTCTGAGGATCATTCCAAATTGTTAGAAATGCTGACAATAATTTTTTCATATCCACTTCATTGGTTTCAGGCACAAACTCCATTATCTCAAATTGCTCCATTATAAGCTCTCTGCAAATATCTTAACAAATATTTATATATATTGTCGCTTTTTCCCAAAATCACGAAAAGTGAGGATATTTTCGAGCATGGCATTGCATACAACTATACTATAAGATTATAGAAAAGATTCTATGTATCGTCTAACATTCTCCTTCCCAAAATAGACTCCAAAATGCCCTTCACAAATGATGTCAGCTTCAAGTGATAGCATGAATTCCAGGGATTGCAGATAATCCCCCCTATTTGAGAGTATCACATCATTCAAAGGGCCATGCACATCCTGCCCGAAGAGAACTAACCTGCCATCAGAAAAGGCGGTCAATACAGCAGATCCAGGGGAGTGCCCAGGCGTATGATAGAATTTTAGCTCAATGCTGCCAACCCGAAAATCCGCAGGAGAATGCTGAACCTTAATATCTACGGGTGTGGGTTCCATCGTGGCGCCATACCAAGAAGCGGCGGTTACCTCAGAATTTCCATTCTCAATGAATGCAGAATCCAACTCATGAGCTATCACCTTACAATCCGTTGCTATCCGAAGGGCATTAGCACCACCTGTGTGATCATAATGACAATGCGTCAAAAAAAGATACTTAATATCCCCTAATTTAACGCCCACCCTATCAATATTACCAATAATCTCATTGTGCCCCCTTCCGGTTCCGGCATCCACAAGCACAGCTTCACTGCCGTCAACAATCAAAAATACAGACGCATCAGAGACATGGGATTCCTCTGAACCCCCGACCTGGCATATGTGTGAAGTAATCTTCATGGTCATAGTATTTTCAAATTTAAGACCGATAAAAATTAGGCAATCAGCGATTCTACTACCTTAGGCATCACCTCAGGCAATGTATATATATCCTTGATAACGAGGTAGTTGTTGGGATTGCACATCTTTCTAAGATAATCATTACCGCTCTGATCCACTGTAATGCAAAAGGGCAAAATGCCATCTTTCTTTGCCTCAAGCAGAGCCATCATGGTATCATTTAGGGCATATTCTCTAGAACGCCTATCCTCACCATAATCATGGTCTTGAGGGAAACCATCACTCAAGAGGATCAGGAGTCGCTGGTCCGACTCAATTAACCTCATTTTCTCGATTGCATGCCTGATAGCTGCCCCCATACGCGTGCTCTGTCTGGGTTTGATGCCGCTTACGCGTCGCCGAACTGAATCGGAATAGGATTCAGAAAAATCCTTGATGCGGTAAAAATCTACCTTTTGCCTGCCATATCCTGAAAATCCAAAGATTGCATACTCATCATCCAGAGCATCCAAAGCCTCCATCATAACAACCAGGCTCTCAATCTCGATATCAATAATCCTCTTCCCCTTTTGCGCATCATGTGCGCCCCCGGAACATTGACTCAACATGGAATCTTGTGACATGGAATTCGATACCTGATTAGTTGGAACCAACTCGTCAGTGGAGGCGCTCATATCAACAAGGAGAAGCGTTGCTATCCTTCTTGCCTTTCTCTCTCTGCGGCAAAAGATCTTATCCGAGGGGCTTACATTGGCCTTACGATCCATAATCCACTGAATCATTGCAGGAAGGTCTATTTCATCTCCCCATTCCACCCTCCTTACAGTCTCTATGGCCTCTGGACGGATCCGCTGGAACTGCCTTCTGACCCTCTTGATAAGCTCGCTGTAGTTATTATAAATTGATTCTATTATTCCGGATTCAGATGAGTCGACCACACCCTCCCTAATACAACACCACTTTTTTCTATAATCTCTTTGAAGATAATCCCACTCATCATAATAGAAGGGGCCCTCCTGTTCAGTCGATCGGGATACCTTAGTGACAAAAGAGCAATACTCCTCTTCATATTCTTCATTATTCTGTCCCTCTGCCCCATCCATCCCATTTAATCCGTCAATGTCTGTGATGAAAAGGCCCTGTGAGCTTTTATCCTCACCATTCATATTCTTCTGAAGCAAGAGATCCCTAATATTATCACAAAGCCCTTTGAGTTCATCCAGGGGCATAGGAGATCCCCAGTTGTCATCAATACACTCAATTGATTGAATGTCCAATTGGATAGGATCAGGAATAATGTCGGGATACAGTCTTCCACGAAAAGGGATGGGAATGGATGGTGAGTATGGATTGCTAAATTTGCAAGCTATGTCATCCTCAATCTCCATCATCCGATAGATTTTCGTATTTGACAATGCACTCAAATAATGATATATTTCCATAGCCTTCTGAAGGCTATCCCAAACACCTTGAGCCCTCTCATAAAAACCGTCAAAGGCATTGATTAAAAAATCCACATGTCCAGAAATCACGGCTGACAACGCTTGTTCATTAAAATGTCCAACACTAAGCCTCAACAATACCTCCACAAGCGCCTCTTGAAGGGGAAGTTCCTTCAGACAAGTCCTTTTATCTATGGCATCCGGAATGACTATATTCAATTCTTTCCTTAACCCAGCGTATTCCTCCTTTAGCCTCCAATCGATACGACCGTCTTCAATAATTATAAAGATATCTAAGGCGAGGTCCTTCTGAGGAAGTGATTCAAATATGGCCATAATAACAGAAAGGCCAGATTCAAAGGTTCCAAATTCTATGTACCCAGCTTGATGAGCCACTGCTACCTTGTATTGTCGAAAATTCGCATCTTGGCTATGCTCGCCCACAGCAAATGGCGGCAAATAGATAGAATTGCCGTCGCTTGTTGGATAGAACCTTGCCGGAGAGTTTTCATGATTATTAAGGTCTTCTGTGCTTTGAAGTTTAAGTCTCTTTCCGACAAGAGCCTGAGCATATAGGGATAACACATTTCTATAATCATCTAGAAGCACAGCATTATTCCATCTTAAAATCTCATCATTGGCCTCATCTGAGGCAAGAGAAAAATAATCAATACCGCTTTTCTCATCATGATGAAGAAGAGAAAGCCCCTTCTCAACCCATTTAAGGAGAAAGGTCTCAGGCATCATAACTAGATAACTCACATTTTGGAAAAACCCTCTAGCAGCATCCAGTGATATACTAGCTATTGCCACCACATGCCTCATAACACTATCCTGACTCGGATTGGAGAGCGCGCTGATTCGGGATACAATTTCATCACATGTATCAATAATTATTTCAGGATGTCCGGATGAAATATCTCTGATCATATCAATGAATATACCCCGAACTGTCGGGCTAATGTTGAGAAGAACATCCGGGAATTTCTGGTAAAACTCCACGGCATTTTCAGGAGATTCATCCACCAAAAGAGAGATAAGCTTGAAAAATTTTTTTCGCTCTGTTCTATACAAGAAGCCCAATTGATTTGGTGTTAATAAGAAATAATTTGATGCAAGTCTAACCGAGCGCTTTAATAATTTCTGACCAACAGCAATCCAATCAGTATGTTCCTTAAAGGGTATGAGTTGCAGCATAACCGGACTCGATTTGAGAAGGGAGATTACCGCCACCTCATATGCTTTGTCAATCACAAGGATCTTCATGGCCATCTTAATCCATTTGCGCACATAAAAGGGTTCGCCATTTTCAAGAAAAGCTGATAGGGATTGAAAATATTGAGCAGATGCATTTGGAAAGCGCTTTGCCATTTCTAATCCCAACTCGACCCAATCATATAGGTAATGAAAGGATATACGCGATAAGGACACTGAGGAGGATGAATTCAAATCGGTATCTGAAACGGAAATATTAAAAGGGCCAGAGAAAGGCATTCTACCAAGAAAATCCCATTCTGTAAATTCTTCCCTTATTAAATGTGGAAGAATTAATGGAAAATCATTGAGAAAGGCGATAGAGCTTTCAGGAGAGACCTCCCAAAGGCGCTCAGCAAGACCTATAACCAAATCTCGGGACATGCCCTTAGGCCACTCAATTTCAGCAAGTGGTTTCTCTTCAGTAAGAAAGTCAATCATATGTGCGCTATCAATCATTATCTGGTTATTATTTAAATACCCTATTGGGTTTTATCAGCTCACGTTATTATTTCTAAAAGATTCATTTCTAGGGGAAGATCGTGGAAATAATCTCTGAGATAGACCTCTGAACCTCAACTTCATCAGAGAGTGAAGCGGTAATGGCAATCTCACATGCCCTCTTTGTGTTTATCCCCTCCCTGATCAATCTGCCAGCATAAACCAGAAGGCGTGTACTGGCTCCCTCGCTCAAGGCATGACCCTTCAGATTTCTCGTCTTTTCCCCTACCTTAGCGAGTTCATAGGATATCTCTTCGCTTACGGAACTCTCATGCTGGATGATCTTTGCCTCCTGCTCACGGGAAGGATAGTCAAAATCAATGGATACAAAGCGCTGTCTGGTGCTCTGCTTCAGGTCTTTGATCACACTCTGATAGCCAGGATTATAGGAGATCACCAGAAAAAAATTTTCATGAGCCTCGAGAACCATACCCTTCTTGTCAATCGGAAGAATTCTCCTATGATCCGCAAGGGGATGTATGATGACTGTAGTATCCTTTCTTGCCTCTACTATTTCATCAAGATAACATATAGCGCCGTTCCTAACTGCCCTCGTGAGCGGGCCGTCAAGCCACACTGTTTCATCACCCTTTAATAAATACTTCCCGACAAGATCTGATGCAGTCAAATCTTCATGGCAGGCTACAGTAATAAGTGAGAGCACCCCTTCATCCCCTTGATCTGAAAATCCATGCTTACCACTCAGCGTGTACGCCATATACTCTATAAACCTGGTCTTTCCAGTACCGGTTGGGCCCTTAAGCAGCACAGGCGTCTTTGAACGAAAGGCAGCCAAAAACACCTCTACCTCGTCCCTTATAGGCAGGTAATAAGGCCTCTCCTTAATCCTGTATTCCTCAACTCTTAACTCTTGAACCTTCATCAACCTCGATATCCTAACACTACTAGCGCCATCTATATTGAACTCCCCTTCTCAAGGTCCAAAAAGTAAAAGCTCAAACAAAACGCGCAATCCTAAAAGAGTGAACAAGAGGAATTATAAAAACCTATCTTACACTCTCAAGAGATATAAATGCTTTTATTTTAGAATATATCAATGACAATAGATCAATTTTTTACTGTATAGTAGAAATGAATCAAGCATTTTTCAAGATTATTATCTCCAGCTATGGGGTATCGATAATTAGGAGGGAAATACCGCAATTTCATCTATCGCTGTATACCATGGAATCATCAAGAATTTATGTTTCATGAAGTGGATATAATTGTAGGTTCATAAAAAATCATCTAACAAATAGATTATACTTAGGGGGTATGGATTATGGTGGGAAAGATACACTGACAGGTAATCAACAATAATGCGACGGCTTTATTATATTTTACTACCGCCCAAATGGCGGTAGTATGCAGCATTATCATACAGGCAAAGATTATTACATCGGCTTTATACTACCGGACGTGGTAGCAAATTTGCACGCTCTACAATTTCAGCTACTCTATGCTCCCACTCAATAGCCATAAGGTGTATGCCATGAACCCCTTCCATTTCTCGTAATTCCTGTATCTGTTCACAACATATTTTAATGCCTTCTTCTGCGCCTTTCTTATCCTTTGAGGCGTTTACCATCCTTTCAATATATTCATCAGGTATAATGATGCCTGGAACGTTATTCGCCATATACCTGGTCATACCTCCGGATTTTAGAGGAGTTACTCCAGCTAATATATAACACTTCTCATGAAGCCCCATATCCATAACAACCTTCAGCCACTCCTTAAATATCTTCATATCATATAAACACTGGGTCTGGATAAAATCAACCCCTGCCTCGACCTTTTTCTTCAAACGATAGGGTCTAAACTCGAAGGGCTCTGCAAAGGGATTTGCGGCAGCGCCGATGAACACCTTCACATCACCGTCAATCTCCTCATCATCAATATCGAGCAATTTTTTATCATCACGCATCCTTTTAACCATGCTTATCATTTGTATTGAATCAATATCAAAGACATTTTTTGAATACATCTGATTACCAAAGCTCTGATGATCGCCACTGAGGCAGAGCATATTCTTAATGCCAAAAGAGGTCGCGCCGAATATATCGCTCTGCATGGCAATACGATTTCTATCTCTACAGACCATTTGTATCACAGGTTCAAGTCCCATCTGAAGTACCTGAGCCCCTGTAGCGATGCTGGACATTCTAACAACTGCAGTCTGATTGTCGGTTATATTCACAGCATCAACATTGCCTTTTAGCATCTCTGCCTTCTTTTTGACAACCTCAAGATTATTTCCCTTCGGAGGTCCAAGCTCTCCAGTAAGAGCAAATTCACCTTTCTTAAATATTTTTTCTAAATTACTTTCAGCTTTCATGTTTGAAGCTCCTCCATCATTAGCTTTCTTGGCTCACATTGACGCCTAGACCTCCATTTCGGCATAGCAATCATATCTGAATTGACCTACCCCTTAAGACGATTGTATATTTGTTGCTATACACAATCAAATTACCAATAATTCCTATATTTACTATTTTTATATCTCCTTATAGCTTATAAATCAAGTTAATTGATCCACTCACTATCGGAAAGCCCCTAAACGATTTGAAGAACATGATTGCCGCATTCTGCACGTCACACCTAACCTATTCTCCCTCAAATTATTCAACTACAAGCAGATAACTGGCAAAACCGCTAATTTCAACGATTAGTTCCACTTTTTTATCAAAACCTGCGAAATATATGGTTCCTTCTTGATAATATATTTACTCGCATTTTAAGGTGACATGTACTTGGGGATAGTACATTTCGTTAGATCAGTATAATTCATGTCCCTCCCGTTTAATATAAGTGCTTGTCACTCTTTGGGCATTATTGTTTGAAAAATTCCTGAATTCTTAAATCAATTCAGATATTCAGGGATTTTCAAGTTGAAATGAGGTTATTATTTCCCAATATATATACATAGAAACTAATAAACCCTATTTATAAAATTCAAAAATCTGCAAAATTTAATATAGTCAAATACACATACACATAAATATTCTGTCAAGAATTTCTTTTTATTTTCCTCATATGCATTAATGTTAGATTTATACGATATATTTATCCTCAAAGAGTTTTTATTGACAATCCGGCAGGGATACCTTCAGTTTACTAAATATCTTCCATCTCCTTCACTGTAAATTTAAAATTTTTGGTTATTACATTAAAATTTTCACATGAACATGAATCATATATCGTTAAAGTGCGAACATACTCGCAATACTTTTCTGAATATTCTCCTATGTATTGAATTATTTTCTTTACAAGAAAATATTATCATTATCCAATTTCCTTGACATAATAATCCTTTGAAGAATATTCTTTTTGAACCTCATCACCCCTCTTGATAGTTAAACATATCAATTCCATCTCTTAACGATTTAACATGGTTCAATATACAATATGACAAATAGCTGAATTAGTTTCGTAGGGTATATTTTCTTTATATATGATCTTTCATTTCATGTTGTATGATGTTTCAAAAACATGGGGTGAAATTTGTTGTTGCATCTTTTGTAATAAAACATTTTAATGTGTTATAGCTGTAATTCCTAATTCTCAGTATTTTGCCATTATTTATAGAAATCCTTATCTTTTTATCTTGGAATTACAACTGTTTCTCAAAAAATGAAAGTCCCTTATTATATTAAACACTACTTTGAATCATCTATATTAATGATAAGAATAACTGCTCTTTCTTCCTCAATAAAAATCAAATGGAGCAAGGAGGATATTTGAGTAAATACTCTTTTGTAAGAATCTTCATCCTGTATCTGCCAGATGTTTTCATTTTATTAGGTATGATATTTGCTTACATTTATAAGGAATATCTTTCATCTGAGATTTTACGTTATTCTCTTATGGGGATTGGATCCTTTCTCTTACTACAATCAATTACATTAAAGATAGGTTATAAATATTTATTTGTTAGAAGAATAAAAAATATAATCGGAGTAATAGATGAGCTGAAAAGGGGAAAGTATATTGTCTCACAGGAACATGTAAATGAAAATGATGAATTGGCAAAAATATTTAATGAGCTTATAATTATTGGAAGGCATGTTAATGAAGTGTTGACAATCCAGAAGTTTGAGATTGAAAAATTTTATGAGTTTTACAATGACATAATCCTTTTAGTTGATTCATATCTAGTTATTCTTAATGAAAAGAGAGAAATCATCTTTGCCAATGATAGCTTCTGTAAAAAGTTTCAAGTAGATTTGGAGGAAATAATTGGTAGAAACATAAACGAAATATTCATTTTTGTTACAAATAAGATTAATGAAGCGATCACTCAAGTGAAGTCATTCAATAATTCAATTCTATTAGAGAAAATACATCTCTTCTCCAAAAAGAAAATATCCATTATAGCTGATATGAAATTATCAAAGATAGCAACCCATGGATGGGAGCATATTTCTCTTATAATAGATGATATAACAACAAGATGCAAAAAGGATTATCAGATTAATGTATTGGAAGGTTTATCAGATCTGACTTATAGAGATGAAAAGAATAATACTAATCTATATACTATACTTTCAAGCATAACCTCCAAAAATGGACTTGGATTTGCAAGAGCGATGCTCTTTCTCCTGGATGAGAGGGAAAAATCACTAAGATGGGAAATGATTGTAGGTTCAGATTCAACCCTTAAGATACAAAATATTTTATCTGGCTCCGGAGGTTATGCTGCTTTCACTAATCCTGATAACGGTCATACTATTTCAATAGTGAAAAGTATGAGAATGCCAGATATGACAGAATCCATTATATTTGATATGGATAGTAATAATATCTTCGTGAGATCATTAAAGAATCAAGAGATAATTCACATTCAAGATTCCAATGGTGATGATAGGGTTGACAATGAGGTTAGAGAATTTATGAATGTGGATGAATTTGTTGTGGTACCGCTTATTGTTGATAATAGGGCAATAGGTTTAATCATTGCTGATAATTTAGATACTCCTATTCCCATTATAGATGATCATATTCAGCTACTCTCTACATTTAGTCTTCAGGTGGCGCTATATATCGAAAACAACCGCATTATCTTTTCCTTAGAAATGCAAATGGAGGCAATGAGAAGGAGACAGAAATCCATGGTTGAATCAGAGAGATTGGCAGCGGTTGGACGTGTTGCTACTCATTTAGCTCATGAGATCAGAAATCCATTGGTTACGATGGGAGGATATGCTAGGCGAATAGAAAAGCTTGCTGAGAATGATGTAGAGGTGCTTAGGGCGGCTGATATAATAATAAAGGAGTCAAAGAGGCTTGAGGATATCCTTTCTAATATTATGGACTTTACCAAGATCTCGTCCTTTGTAATAGAATACAATAATGTAAATGATGCGATAAATGAAACGATGGAACTATTATGGAATCAATTAAAGGAGAAGGGGATAGAGGTTTCATTGAGGTTAAACAAACAAATTCCACTCCTTCGTGTAGATTTTAATCAGATTAAGCAAGTGATCTTGAATCTGCTACAGAATTCAATTGAGGCAACTGGCCCTAAGGACAAGATTGAGATTATCACAGATGTTGATGATGGTCATGTTACGATAACTATTGGAGATACGGGTCATGGTATAGGCAGTGAAAATATTGATAATATTTTCGAACCCTTTTTCACTACAAAGGTTACGGGCATTGGGCTTGGTCTTGCAATAGTAAATAAAATAATACGTGATCATAATGGGCGTATTACGATAAGGAATAAAGAAACCGGTGGAGCGGAGTTTAGCATAATGTTGCCAATCTCCCAATAGCATGAGTGCGCTTGTAGTTAGGAATTATTGCTTTAACAACTCATTCCTAAGGGTATGATTGCCATTCAATCATTTTAGTAACAAATTGAGGGGATTCCGATTATTTATTCAACTACTGCGTATCCATGAAATATATTTCAAATATTTCTCCATCAATCTGAATAAGCCTTTCCTTTATTTCTTTGATATTGGTTGAATCATACTCTTGATATCTGAAATATTCAAGCATCCAAAGATATTTATTTGCGAGTCTGGGGATAATGTTGGAGTTGTATATTCTCTCTTTACTCAGGGTTTGAAAGCTTTTTTCCAGGCTGCGTATATCGCGCTTTAGCACTTCAACTTGGTCTCTGTTTAACTGGCGTCTAGCATTGAATAATTCTTTTACAAAACCAAATATCGGCATCCATTCCCTGGGATCATTACAATCCGGTTTGCTACTGTGCACGATCTTTATTAGTTCGAGAATAGGTTTGGATTTCAGGGCGCTAATGTCAATTTCAGAGGGATTTATCAAAAATGCCTCTTTCAGATATAGAAGCCCTTTAGACATCTCTCCAGTATGATAATAGGCTTCGCCAAGCATGCTCAGTAATCTTGCGCTATTTTTATGAATACTGCGGGCGTACTCAAGGGTTTCTATTGCAGAATTATATTCTTCTAATATTAAAAAACAGATGCCTAAATTGAGCAAGAGATCGAAATTATCTGTAGAACTATCCTGGCTCCTAAAGGCTATCTTGTAATGCTCAGAGGCGGTAAAAAAGATATACTTCATTGCTGAATGGTATGCCATAGAATACTTCATATGATTCTCTTCCGCATAATTCTCAAATTCCATCCACTGAATCATTAGGAAGTCCGCTGTTTGTTTGCCCTGATCCAGGTTGTTGATCTCTTTTTCCCTGTTGTTCCAAAATCTTGCTGTTCGGTATCCCTCCCCTAATCCTGGATAATTTGGATTTATGCTCATAAGTTCATCAAGCTTGGTCACTGCTTCTAAGAATTTCCCCTCTTCTAAGAACTGGAAAGATTCATTACTTCCAGCAAGTAAGGGATCATCTGAAAAATTGAGTTGTCCATTTTGTTCCATAGCTATAATTCAACACAACTTCCTAAAGCCTTTAGATTTGGATTATAGGTAAAAATTATTATCTGTCTCTTATGTGAAATATCATCAAGCAATTGTTTCAACCTGTTAATCCGTATATCATCCATGAATAGGAATGGCTCATCAATAATTAATGGGAGGTCAAGTTTATAATCAACCAAAAAATCTGTTATTGAGAGCATAATTGAGAGTAATAATATATGAATAATTGCAGGACTCGTGTTTTCAATATGTTCATTCCTCGTAATTAGATTACTGATATGGTTGTAATCTATAAGATGATCGTAGTGATTATCTGTGAGTATTTGGAATTTATCTAGTGAGGATAGAACCAATTTATCAAGTTGCTTCTTTTCCCTTTGATTAACTGCCTCTGTTAAGAGTTCCATGATATAGAAAATAGAATTCTTTTCAGTATTCAAATCCTTTAGTCTTTTCTCTGCTTCCTCTTTCTCTTCAATCAGTTGTTCTCTTTTTTGAAACAAGTTTTTATTGTCTTTAATATCCTTATTTATATTAATAATAATTGTTTCATTTAATTTGATGTTATCTTTTATTGTTTTTATATTTAAATTTATATTGGATATCATACCCTGAATTATGTCTGGATTTAATTCTAGGTTTCCAACATCCTTCATCGAGATTATATCCTTATTTATCTCTTCTATTAACGCTTCCTCTTCTTTAATAAGACGATTTAATCTGCATTCAATTCTGTTGAGGTATTCTTTATCCTTCAGGGATTCCTTGGCATTACTAAGTTCAAAATGTTTGATTGAATATTCGCCATATTCTTCAAAGTACTGGACAAGAAGTTCATATATCGATTCTAATCTATTATCATTTAAATCTATATTGTTCTGATTTAGCAGGCATTTTAATCTTTTCCCCATACAATTTTTTTTAGTAATCAATTGTTTAAGTTCTTTGGATCTGTATGAAAATACATAAGGTAAAACGGATAAGAATGATAGGCTTAGGGAGAGAATCAATAATAGGACTAGTATGGTTATTTTGTCACCACTGGGTATAATTACGGCATCAATGTTGAGAGTGACAAATGCTACAATAATAGAAAAGAGGTTAATTATTATGAGTCTATTGGTCATCCAATTCCTCTTTTCTTTTTTTTGGAAAATAAAATCATCTATAACCTCATTAACGCTTCGTATATCGTTGTATGCTTCCTCAATTTTTTGTATATTATTCCTGCTAATTTCATTAAAATCTTTAAACTGAGGAAACATGATCTCAATCTCCTCAACCATTCGCAAGACGCTTTTGGTCTTATCATGCTCATATAGGATTTCTTCTGCTATTTCTGTAATATTTTTCTCAATACTCTGAAGTCTAATAACATTCTCCAGTATAACAAGAAGGGTGCTCTTTCTATTTCTGAGTTCTGCAAGTTTCTTCTCTAAACCACCAATCTTTTCCTCAATTTGTGTTTTTTCCCTGTATAGCTTATCTATCTTTGAATTCTGAATGTCAATTATCTGTATCTTCTTATCACAATCTTTAATAATACCTTCAGTTTTTAGGATTTCATTTAGAATAGGATTATTAAAGTTGAATGTCTCCTCCTGTCCGAAGGCATTTTTTATATTTCTATAAAATAAATTTGAATCAGTGCTGTCCTCAATTAATATTTTTTTAAGGTTAGTGTAATAGGATGTCTCATGTCGATGTGATTCAAGAGGAGATGGCAAGAAGGCGATATTCAAGAATGTTGTTATATCAATACTATTGAAAAAATCTATTATTTTCACACCATTATTGAAGGAATGAAGCTTTTTATAGATGTCCCCATCTGAGACTATTTCCTTATTGTTGTTTGTATTTTCATAAATTTTTTTTTCTACAGAGCCCTCTTTTGCTAATATCTCAAATGTTCTATTACTATCTCTAATAAACCTGTATTGGCTATCAGTATTGGAAAATAGGATATCTAAATATAGGTTATCCCAAGCGTCACCATTCAATAATGATAAGTTGGGGAAGATTCCCCACAATGTATCAATAATGGCTCTGGCTAAAAGGCTCTTCCCTGAGTCATTTCCCCCATAGATAATATTAACCCTATTGTCCAATTCGATTATAGTATTATCAAAAAGTCCGGGTTTTGAGGCTATGCACTCGATTATTTGCACAGCACTTCCTCCTAAACAAGGGTCTCCTCCCTTAGAGTATGATGTAATATTTCAGACAGATTCATTAGGTCTATATCAGGAGGCATCTCTTTTTGGGCTATTCTCTCTTTTAAAATTGAAAAGAATTCTCCCCTTAATGAATTTTCATTTTCGAATTCTTTTATTAAAAGGTCAATTGAAGGATATGAATTATCCTCAACAAGGATTTTGAGGTATTCCCTCTCATATCCCTCAATTATCTGAGAATCTATATTGAAATCTCTCTTCCCAAACAGGATAATTTTTATAATTGTCTGAAAAGATTTATTATTCTCTAAGACCTCACATAAGGTGTTGTGAGCATCTGGCTTGCAGCAATCGATGAATGTCTCATTAACTATCGTAGAATTTACAGTAAACATCTTTATCTGGGATATTTCATTATCATCAACAATAATTGAGAGAACAGATCGATCCCCCTTCTCACCGAAGGAGGTAGCTTCCGGACTACCTGGATATGCTGCAATGATTCTGCCCATGGATTTGAACACCTTGAAGTGATGATAGTGCCCAAGGGCATAAAAATCGAGGTCTAGAGATTTTATATCCCTCCTATGTAGTGTGGAAATATTTGAATCTATACATTCATCATTGAGGACGAAATTTACATGGAATAATCCTATATGAAATCCACCTTCTGCCTTCCTTCTTATTTGAGAGAAATCAATTTTTCTAGATGGTGATCCATAAATGAATACCTGTTGATTTTTCTTTGAGAAACAATAGGGAGAGTGCTCAATCCTTGAAAATAGATGATTTGTATTCAGATTTAATAGAAAATTCGGAATAGAGCCATCTTCATAGAGTTCATTTTCTCCAAGGGTGTATACGATTTCTACGTCATTATCCCTGATATTTTGAAATTCTTCAGCAACAAAATCAATAAGTTCTTTACCAATATTTGGATAATCAAAGAGATCTCCCCCAATTAATAATAGGTCATGCTCCTTTGCAAGGGATGTTATCCTTTTAAAGGTTTTCATTCTAGCGTCTTCTGATACATAGAAATCATCATTTCTATGTCCAAGGTGTATGTCTGATGTCAATAGTATTTTAATCACAAATATGTTGTCTTTGGAAATTAAATTATAGATATTTTGCTTTACATGCTATAATTAATCTATCGAAATGTATAATCATATTATTTAGTGAATACAATTCGATAAATATAGTATTGGGAATTTCAAGCCTAAAGCGTCTGAGATTCCAATATAGTTTTATCTGCGCTCTCATTAGTGATCCATTAGATTCAAATTAGATAGAATGATGGTAGATTAGCCTATTTCATTATCCCTACCCTTCAGATTGGTCAGGGATGAATTCCTCTTTACTGAGTTATGTGAATTTATTTTTTTAGGATTTAATAACAAAAAAGGTAATCATCTTGATTAGAAAATATTTATATACGCTGTATCCTAGGATTGCCCTTTTTCTTAAAGGGCTTTTACCGCTTGATAGAGATTATAAAAACCAGGCAAATATAAGAAAAGTATATTTTGGAATAAGAATAAGATTTTTAGGCTTATTATCTCTTGTGATGATTGTTATAATTAGTATTTTTACCCTGATAATGTATATGAACCAGAGAAGGCTATTGGAGGATGAAAAGTATAGGAAGGCGTCAACGCTTACTCGAATATTAAGCGGCCCTGCTGAGTTTTATCTTGATAAGAACATTATGACAACAAAGGAGGAATTGCGTATCAAGTATGAGACCATTGTAAGGGAATCATCGAATTTCAAGACCTATAACGATGATATTGTAAGCATTATTCTGACTGATGAAAGGGGAATAATTCAATTCAGTACCCAAAAGTCAATGCGCAAACAGAAATCTACTCAATCCTATATAAAGAGGTGTTTGAAGCAGAAAGAGGAGAAATTGTATTTTTATGATTATACTGAGAAAAAGAAGAATAAAAAGACAAAGGAAGTGATCAACAAAAGATATCGTGCTATCACCTATCCAATTTTTCTACACAGGGGCAATGTGGTTAACCTGCTGAAGGATTTCAAAAAATATTATAATAAATATCACAACTCGGACAAAAAGGCAAGAAATCAGATTTATCGTTCGTTATGGAGGAAATATAGGAAAACCCTTGGAGATGAGTTTAATAATCAAAAGCTCAAAAAACAGGATGGGTTTCCCTCTATTATCGTTAAGGCATCGGATATAGACTTTCTATTCTTAAAGCTATTCAGCAATATTATGACATACAGGGATAAGCGTATTAAGAAAGGAGAGAAGTGGTTATGGCGCGACAAATGGCTATTCCTTCAAAAGAAGAAAAAGATTGATGCCTATTTAAATGATATGCCAGCGAGGGCAAAGGAGATCAATGATTTAATAATCAAACGTTTGAATTATCTATCCTCTCAAGTTGAGAATGTAAGGCGTCTTGGCGCACTGGCAATAATATTTAATGTGGATATGATTAAGAAGGAGTTAGGTCAGAATATTAGCCAGGTAATGAATATTGCCCTGGTAATGATCATACTCTGTGGTATAGCATTTCTCATTGTGTTAAATTATATGATACAGAATTTGAAAAAGTTAGAAAAATGGGCATTAATCGTAAGCGCTGGGAATTTGGGGACAAAGATTGAGATTGATAGCAATGACGAGATTGGTAGGCTTGGTGATATATTCAATAATATGCTTGATGAACTCAAGATGAAATATCACCTTGAGAAATTTGTCTCAAGATCCACCAGAAGTATGATCGGAAGGAAGAAGGGGGATGTGGCTATTGGTACAACTAAAAGAATGAATTTAGCCTTTATTTTTTCAGATGTTCGAGGATTTACATCTTTTTCTGAAAAAAATGATCCTGAGACAGTGATTGAGGTGCTAAATTTTTATCTTGAATTACAGGCAAAGATCATAACATCCAAGAAGGGAGATATTGATGATTATACTGGAGACGAGGTAATGGCCCACTTTGGTGGAGAGAAGAGGGCAGATACTGCAATAGAAACCGCAATTGAGATTATGAGATCAATAAAAAGGGCAAATATGGAAAGGACAAAGAAGAATCTGCCAATTTTTGAAGTAGGAATAGGCGTACATGGTGGTGATGTGGTTGTTGGGAACATAGGATCAAGTTTCAGGATGGACTATGCTTGCGTTGGGGATGCAGTAAACCTTTCAGCGAGGTTGTGTTCTTTGGCTAAACCCAGCGAGATTCTTGTTTCCAAAGAATTATTTTTGCATGCAAAGAAGAAATATAGGTTTCAAGAGATTCCACCAATTTATGTAAAGGGCAAGGGAAAGAAGATCCCCATTGTGAGAATTATTATATAAAGGATCATAGCTTGTATAATAATACCTCTCTGTATTCAGCGAAAATAAAGCATAAACTTAAGTTTATATAATTCACTACATTACTTGAGTTAACCCCGCTTCCAGACCAGGGTCTGGTTGTTGACAGGCATGCTGACATCCTCCAATAATATTAAACCTGCATTATAAGCCAACGCCTCGATCGCTTCGAAGTCGCGAATGCCTTGATGGGTTGCACATTCCTTCAACCACAGGTCAAAGTCAGCATTGTTAGGGCTAGTGTATTCTCCATGATACTTGAAAGGTCCATAGAAAAATGCCAATCCGCCCTTTCTCATCAGAGATGGGATAATTTTAAAGAAGGATTCCACAGCTTGCCAACTCATGATATGTAGAGTATTTGCTGAAAAGAGGTGATCGTGCATGCTGGGTGCAGATTCTGGCTCCAACACATTGAAGTATATCGGCTTAAGTAAGTTGTCAAGCTGGAATTCCCTGCGCCAAAGATCGATGCCTGCAAGGTTTTCATCGATGTCGCTGGTTTGCCAGGTGATGTGAGGTAAGTGGTTGGCCATATGAACGCCATGCTGACCTGTTCCGCTACCCACTTCCAGAAGAGTTGCGGGTTGAGTGAGATATCTGGAGAGTACATTCAGAATGGGTGTCTTATTGTTTTCGCAAGATTGTGAAAAGGGTTTGTTCATAGTCTTTGGTCAGCAATTAAGGGGATTAAAGCAAAACTTTAAGATAAAATATTTGTTCTTCTAATGTGTTTTTCTTTGCACAAGAATTATAATCAGTCATCCTATTATTCGTATAATAAGATGATAGGAATAAGGGATGGCAGGAGTCAATATAAATAAATAAATGTATATCCCTGGGCCTACAAAGATATGAAAGGGATTGATTTTACTCGATAATTATGTGAGTTAATGACATTAACTCCTCTGCATCGTAAATTATTCATAACTGGAGCAGGAAAGCATGAAAAAGGATTTCGTATAGATGATATAATTGATAATAGTACTTGACTGATATAATTTATCATATTTGATGTATATCAAATAAGCTTGTAGCCTTGAGAAAAAGGTCATTTATGTCCATTGCCTATTCTTTATTTAAGAGGAGGATAAAATGGGTGAAGAGAGGTTAGGATATCGGATCATTGGTACAATAATGGAAGTGAAGGGGCACTGTAGCGCTGGTCATAAGGTAGGTGATCAAATTGAGCTAAGCGGTCATAGCAGCGGAGGTTTGTGTGGATTTTTATATCATGATATTTTTCCATATATAATTATGCTCCAGTTTGGAGGTGGATTCCCACCTGAATGGGGTGATCCTGACATAATTAACATGGAGTGTATGGATAAAATGAACCTAGTTAAGATTGAGTTAAAGCGAATTAAAGGGTAATGCCATTATTACTAGTACCGCTATAACAGTAATTCCAGCCTTATAGTCTATGAATATCTTCAACATATCTTCATGAATAATACTTTCTATAATAGAATAGCTAGTGGGATAGATGGAGATTCTTCTACCATTATTTACTCTTGGATAGAAGTGTAGGCAAGTATAAAAGGGGCGACAACTTAATTATAATTGATGTGAAATTTTATAAAGAGGGGACGAGTAAATTGAAAGGAAAAGAGGGATATTGGAATAGCGAAGCTCTGAAAAATATCTTATCAAAGGTTGTAGGTCCAACAGCCTTGTTATTGCTTATTGGGATTTCTCTATATCTATTTATTTCAACGATCATCTTAATATTCCTTACAGAGTCAGAAAAGGAGGTAAAAATACCATATGTGGTTGGCAAACGCTTTATTGATGTTTATAACAGTCTTGAGAGAAGCGGGCTATCGCCTGAGATAAGTTTCTATGATGTATTTGATATAGATAATGGTGTAATCCTTAATCAACATCCTGAATGCGGAAGTATTGTTTCAGAGGGTACTAAACTTAAACTTATTGTCAGTAGAAGCAATCTCCTTGTTGACGTCCCCAATCTAATCGGATTACAGCTCCCATTTGCTATGAATAAGATGAAAAATCTTCACGTTTATAATAGATCCATCTCGCTTGGAATAGGTGTCATATCATATATTCAATCGGATAAGAGTGCTAATAATATTGTAATTGATCAAAATCCAATAGCCGGTGAAGAGGTCACACCTGATAGAAAGATCAATCTTCTTGTATCAGCCGGGAAGTCGGATATTGACATGAAGATGCCTAATTTAATTGGACAATCAATTGATTTATGTTTTAACCTATTGCTTTCAAAGGGGCTTTCAATTTATGAAGAGATAAAGATAACTAGTTCGAAAAAAATGAGCGGGCTTATAATATCCCAAGAGCCAAAGAAGGGCACGCCAATATCTAAAGGCGATAAGGCTAAGCTGAAGATATATTATTATCCCCTCAAAGAGCATCCTTATATATCCTATGAAAAAATCGATTACACTGTACCTACAAATAGGGAAAGGGCTATATATGAAGCCTATATTGAGGATGACAGCTCAAAGAGGGTTAGATTTTACAGACAAATGGATGGTGGGGAAACGATGAGTTTTGTGTTTAAACGGAGGGGTAATGCTAGGATAAGCATAGTATCCGACAAAAAAATTATAGAGGTTATTGGAATAAGGGTGCAAAATTTTGAATAGAGATGCTTTCAATAATTATTGAAGGATGAGATATTCAATAACATTTGTGTGAATCCACATTCAGTACTGAACTACAATTTGCTTATTGACTTATCAGACAATTTAGAGTATTATTTAACACAAAGCTTTTCTAAAAAGGCTATATTTCCCTACCAGTTATAGACATTATCCTTACTTTAATCCATTGATCAGTATTTTTATCTATCGTTAGTGGATAAGTTGAATCATTAGTCTCATAAATTGAGTTGCCTGTAGGAGTGCATAATTTTAATCTCAAATCATATTTTGTATTGACAAAAATATGAATTATTAATAATCATCTTCTATTCTATAAGGAGGTATAGTAATTGTCGGTTAAAATACGGTTACAAAGAGTTGGTACTAAGAAAAAGCCATTTTATCGTATAGTGGCTGTTGATAGTAGAAAGAAGAGAGGAGGAGAAGTAATAGAATATCTTGGTAAATATCATCCTATCTCAAAGGGAGATCAGTTTGATGTTAAGGAAGAGAACGTTATAAATTGGCTCCAAAAGGGGGCTGTGCCAACAGAGACAACGGAAAGACTTTTGAAAAGGTCAGGAATTTGGGAAAAGTTTAAACATGTAAAATAATTTCTGTGGAGGCGAAAATGGATTTTAAAGAACTGGTGGAATACTTAGTGAAATCTCTTGTGGATCATCCCGAAGAGGTAATGGTAAAAGAGGTTGAAGGAGAAAAATCTACAATACTAGAACTAAAGGTTGCGAAGGATGATATAGGAAAAGTCATCGGTAAGCATGGTCGCATAGCTAAGGCCATTAGAACAATTCTTAATGCTTCTGCCACAAAATCAGGTAAAAGGGTGGTATTAGAAATAATTGATTGAGTAAAGGTAAAGAGTACTTAAGAGTAGGTAAAATCATTGGCGCTCATGGACTTCATGGTCGTCTTAGGATTATAGTGATCTCTGATCTGCGGGAACGATTTGAAGAGAAGAGTATTATTTATTTAGATATTCATGGAGAATATAGGGCATATAAAAGTCTTGGATTAGTTGGAATTCAAACAAAAAGCTCCCTATTGGAATTAGATGGAATTATTGATAGAGACGCTGCCCTTAATCTTAAGGGTTGTGAAATATATATAGATAAGAAAGAGGCTGAAGGAACAAGAGGGAATTTAGCCCCTGAGCTATATTACTATTATGATATTATTGGATGCACTGTCTTCTGGAAAGGGAATCATTATGCTGAAGTAGTGGATATTATTAGGGCAGGAGAGGGTGATGTCCTTGTGATAAAGAATAATGATAATAAAGAGTTGTTAATACCCTTTGTTGAGTCCATGATTGATACTGAAAGAATTTTTGAGGGAAGAATAGATATCAATCCAATCGATGGATTGTTTGAGATTTGAGATATATGAGATTTCATTGAAGTCAATTAAGATTATTACACTTTTTCCTGATTTTTTTAGAAGTCCCTTAAGCTCAAGTCTATTGGGAAAGGCTATTGAGTCGAAGATTATTGAGGTTGAAGTAATAGATTTAAGGGCTTACGCTGAGAATAGATTCCATCGTTGTGATGATTATCCTTATGGCGGTGGGAGTGGGATGGTGTTAATGCCAGGCCCCTTATTCAGGGCAATTAAATCAAATACTATAGAGAAGACTGAGGTAATATTAACAACCCCATCGGGAGTGTCACTTGATCAAAACCTAATCAAGGAACTAACAGAAAAGGATAATCTCTGTATTATTTGTGGACACTATGAGGGAGTTGATCAAAGGATTATTGACAAGTTTGTAGATTATGAGCTTTCGATTGGAGATTATATACTATCAGGCGGAGAATATGCTGCACTGGTAATATTGGATGCCATTTCACGGCTTATTCCTGGTTTTATGTCAAACCCTGATTCACTTAAGGAAGAGAGCTTTCAAAGATCTTTGCTAGAATATCCTCAATATACAAGACCTAGAGAATTTGAAGGGCAGAGAGTGCCCGAAATCCTTGTAAGTGGAGATCATGAAAGGATACGCAAATGGCGTCTTGAAAAGAGTATTGAAAAAACCAGAAGGGTTAGGCCTGACTTGTATGATAGATATTTAAGAATGGGTGAATAAAAATGAATTTAATAGAACAGATTGAAAAAGAGATCATACCTGTAAAGAGAGAGTTAAACTTCAATATAGGAGATACAGTTAAGGTTCATTATAAAATTGTTGAAGGCAATAGAGAAAGAATACAAGCCTACGAGGGTGTAGTGATTGCCATTGATAATAAAGGCATTAGGAAGACTTTTACAGTTAGAAGGATATCCTATGATGTCGGGGTTGAGAGAATATTTCCATTCTATTCTCCAAGGATCGAAAAGATTGAAGTAACAAGGAAGGGTGTTGTTAGGAGAGCTAAACTATATTATCTCAGGGGCAGGAGAGGGAAATCAGCAAAACTTAAAGAGGCAAGAATTACAAAATCATCTACTCAAAGTGTCCCAAGAGAGGTTAACTCAACACCAGTAGAAGAGAGTATGACGAAGGATTCAAGCGTATAGGGGATTTGCTACAACAAAGGATTAGCGAAGATAACCCTTCTTTTAATATTGAGAGAGCCCTGTTAGATAAGGGATATAAAACAATCGCTGGTATAGATGAAGCGGGAAGAGGGGCATTGGCTGGACCTTTGGTTGTCGGTCTTGTTATATATAGGGATTCATTTATCATGAATCCTGATACTCAAATTATAAATAGAGTCAACGATTCCAAGAGATTAACCCCTTGTGAAAGGAATCGGGTATTGTCAATTATTGAAGAATACTCTGAGTTCGCTTGCGTTGAAATAGTATCCCACCAAATTATTGATAACATAAATATCAATAGGGCAACAGAATATGGAATACAAAGATTGCTTCATAGTATGCCATACCCGCCTGATATAATTCTACTTGATGGAAATTTTTCCTTTGATTTGAAAATACCGGTTATTGCTATAATCAAGGGCGACACTAAATCCATTTCAATTGCTTCAGCCTCAGTAGTCGCAAAGGTTAGGAGAGATAATTTAATGGTTGAATTTGATCCAATTTACCCTGGTTATGGTTTCAAAAAGAATAAGGGCTATGGTACCAAAGAGCATAGACGAGCAATACAAAGCATTGGCCCTTCCCCAATCCATAGAAGGAGTTATAAGCCAGTGAGTGAGATTCCATTATTATAGGGCGATCGATGATAGAGAAGAGTAACATTATTAAAGTTACAAGTAGAATATCCTCATCTAATGTTATCAAGGACCTTAGAATGGGAAGTAAGGTAACTGCCCGTGTCGTTGAGAAGATAAATAACCAACTGGCAGTATTAGAGATCGCTGGAAGGAGGATTAAAGCAGAATTTTTAAAAGGAATTCCTGAAAGCAGCAGAATAAATCTCATTCTTGAAAAAAAGAGTAGTGATGTATTTTTTTTTAAGCTTATTGATAGTGCAAATAATTCAAATATTGAGAAAATATTAGAGTATTCCATTTTTGATAAAAAAGATATACATAAGATGGGGGTCTTTGAACTTGCGAGATCAATAAAAGAAGGACTATCAAAGGTATTTGACTTGAATAATCTTCTTATGAAGATTATTGGAGATACAACTCATCAGTCAATGGGGAGTGCCATTCTCTTCAATACGCTACTAAAATTAAAAATCAAGGAGGAGAACCTCATACTTCTATCTCTACTGCTTTGTAGTGGAAGGGGCATTAAGGTTGACCAACTCTTTTCATTATTACAGATTTTAGGATTTGGGAATAATCATTTATCTGAGTTAAAAAAAATATTGAAGGATGAAAATATAATAAGGGAAAGGATAGACGACATAATTGAGAGGATATCTGAATTTTCAAATAGGGAAGATAAAAGAGAATTGATTAAGGCTTTAATTGATATCCTCTTTAGTAACAGCAATAAAATAGAGGATGTGCATTCCGGAGATATCCCCTATTATGATGGAAGCAAATTTACTTCAATTCTGTATATCTTTAATAACAATGCTATTATCTTCTCTATTGACTTCTCCTATCTTGGAGTTATGGATATTTTGATAAAAGAGAATAAATCTGATTTGAGCATAGCTATATTCTGTGAAAAAGATAGCACTATTGATGAATTTAGAAAAAGGATTGATTCTTTTCATTCTACAGTGAAGAATTCATTAAATAGAGATGTACATATCTATTTACATAACAGCCAGAAAGCAGTAGAAAAAATAATTGAAATTAATTCTCTTGGAATCTCAAATAGTCTTATGGATATAAGAATATAAACTGGAATATTTCTTCCTTAGTGTAACTGCCATTTTATTGTATTATATTTATTGTGTATACTATACAATTACTGATTGGGACATGATGTTAATGCAGGAGGGAGGGGCTGAAAAAGCTACTTTATGGCAAGGCCTTACGTAGATATTGTATTTGATGGTTTTGCTTTTTGCTATTCCCCATTGACTCAGGTAATGAGTAGCAGGCAGAGTAACCATCTCTATTGATATGGGGAAAATATTGGATTTAGGTTCTAGCCTGATAAAAAGAGAAAAAAAGTTAGTCTCTGTCAGATTTAACCAGCGCTCTCAGTTGTATAGGGATACTCCCTAAGGGGGCTAGGTATAGAGATGAAAGGCAAACAAAAGGGTATAGCCATTGGTTATTCGGGAAGGGAAGTGCCAAAGGTCCTTGCTGTAGCACAGGGGCGATTGGTCGATAGATTATTGAGTCTAGCAGAAGAATATAATATTACAATATACAAAGACCCTGATCTGGCAGATGCTCTGGCCTTATTGAATGTAGGGAGCGATATCTCTGAAAATCTTTATCGTGCAGTTGCTGAGGTACTAGCATATTGTTACAAAATAAATGAAGAATTCAGGGATAAGATAAATATTAGCATGGATTGAGGACAAGTATATGAGGAAATTTATGGTTGAAGAGTTGAAGCCAGGGATGCGGTTTGATAAACCTGTTTATATTGATAGTAATAGTATGTTCGTTGGAGCTAACGTCACAATAAGTGAAGGCGATATTAAGAAACTAATGAAATGGGGAATAGTAGAGATAGAGACCGCGGGCAAGATAATATCAACAGAAGCTGAGATAAAACATGCTACTCTGAGAAGCGCGGTATCCGCTACAAATGATACTAAGAAGATCCTAAGTAATTACAATAATTTACTGAAGAAGAGAAAAACTCTAATTGAGGTTCACAAAGAGGCATGTAAGGCTGTGGGAGATATATATAAGGCTATTAAGAATGATGAAGAGTTTACTACTGATGAGCTAGAGGTTTGTCTTGGGCATATTATTAATTTAATTAGGGAGAATAACAATATATTTCTATTTCTTTATGGTCTTGATGAGGGGAAGAACTATCTTATGTATCATTCGGTTAATGTTACCTTTTATGCGTTATTGATCGGGATAACAATGAAATACTCTCCTCACAAATTAAGAGAGCTTGGTCTTGGGACACTTCTGATAGACGCTGGTATGGCTAAGATGCCTGTGTATATAACTCATAAGCAGTCTAATCTCACAGAACAAGAATTTAATTTGGTTAAGACTCATCCCCTTCTTGGATTCAGGGCTCTTAGACAGCTTGGGGGTGTAAGGGAAAAGGTCGCGATTGTATCCCTGCAGCATCATGAACAATATGATGGGAAAGGTTATCCAAGGGGATTTAAGGGAAACATGATTGATGAGTATGCCAGAATTTCGAGAATTGCTGATAGTTATGAGGCACAGATAGTAAACAGAAGTTATCGAAAGAAGCGTTTATTCTACCATGCGATGAAGCATATGCTATCAAGCGGAATCAATCAGTTTGATCCCGTTATACTTAGAATATTTCTCTCCAGCATGTCCGTATATCCGATTGGCTCAATTGTTAAGCTGAACGACGGAAGCATCGGTCTAGTTATAGGTTCAGTATCACAGAAACCGCTTCGCCCTTTGATCAAACTAATCTTTGATAGGAAGCAAAAGAGGATTACTGAGAATTTAATAATTGATCTTCTGGAAGAGACATCTCTATATATAGTCAAGGCATTGGATGAAACCGAGAGCGCTGTAAACATCCTTGATGTTCTTTGATATTGTGAAATGTGGAGAAACCACAATAAGAAGAAAAAAGAAACGGGTGATCAGGGTGAAGAGATGGCCTGTCACTTTTTGGAAAATCATGGCTTCCAAATCCTTCAGAGAAATTATAGATATCAAAGGATTGGTGAGATTGACATAATTGTTAAAAAGCAGAATCTAATTGCATTCATTGAAGTAAAATACAGAAATATACCCCTGTATGGCGGTGGTCTCTATTCAATAGGAGAAAAAAAGATGGAAACCCTTCGAAAGACAGCCATGCAATACTTAGCCACCCATCCATCACTCTACACAGAAGAGAACATTTTCAGGTTTGATTTAATCTCTATTACAGGTGAAGAGATTCAATGGATTAAGGATATCTTCAGATGAGCTATGATTATTATACAGAAAGAGCCTTATCAGGATCACCTACTGTACACCGTTGCATGATGCAGGATACGGTCGTTAAATAAAACAGGAGAGCGGAGTAATATCGCTTTAGCCGTTAAGTGGTGTTAGTTGGTTGATTAAAAGTTAACTGATAGCCGTTAGGGTCATTGATTGTAAAGTCCCTTATGCCAAAGGATTCATCCTTTATCTCAACGGAGATTTGAACACCTTTATCCTTTAATTCGGTGTAATATTGATCTATATCACCTTCGATCTGCAGGTAAAGGTTAATCCCGATGCCCAATTTTTCATCACTGCTAATGCCAACATTTTGAGCTGGTATGAACATCAGAATCATACCGTCCTTGGAAAGATCAGCATATTCCGGGTTGTCTGAATTGGGGAATGTCATTCCTATCTTGAATCCTAAGGTGTCTTTATAAAATTCAATCGTTTCTTTCATGTCTCTCACTGCCAGTGTAGGGGAAAGGTTACTCATCTTTATCCCTCCTTTAAATTAACATTTAACCAAATAAATTTCAGATACGATAACGAGCCTGTCAAATAACCCGATATAGAAAAGATTTATCTGTCTGTGTAATGTTTCTGGTCTAGGCGTTTCTTAGATCTACACTCCTCCTTAAGCTAATAAACGAAGTCTACAATAAAACAATAACGTATCAATTATTAATAGTTAAATATTGAACTTTCTCGATAGGCTCAACCCATCGCTCCAGCAGTACAGGCATGCTGTCCGCCGAAACCGGTTGATAGCTAACCTTTTTCTCAGACCTTTTAGAAACCCTCAAAAGAGCTTTTTGTTAATATTAGGCGAGGTCGAAACGGTCGAGATCCATTACTTTGTACCACACCGCTACAAAGTCGTGTAGGAACTTCTCTTGAGAGTCCTCACATCCATAAACTTCCGCCAATGCCCGGAGCTGGGAGTTAGAACCGAAGATAAGGTCGATACGTGTGCCTGTCCATATGAGTTCGCCGCTTTTGCGATCCCGACCCTCGAACACGTCATCGTCTTCTGAGGTTGCCTTCCATACTGTTCCCATGTCGAGCAGATTAACAAAGAAGTCATTGGTGAGTGTCTCGGGCCGCTTGGTAAAGACGCCATGCTGGGACTGTGCGAAGTTGGCATTTAGGACTCGCATACCACCAATGAGAACCGTCATCTCAGGAGCAGTCAGCGTCAGCAATTGCGCCCGATCAAGCAAGAGTTCCTCTGCTGTTACGGTGTATTTGGTTTTGATGTAGTTTCGGAATCCGTCTGCAACTGGTTCGAGTACGGCGAATGATTCCTCGTCGGTTTGCTCCGGCGATGCATCTGTGCGTCCAGGTGTGAAGGGAACGGTCACATTGTGACCTGCATTCTTCGCAGCTTGCTCTACACCTGAGCATCCACCAAGGATGATCAGGTCGGCAAGTGATACCTTCTTCCCGCCAGATTGTACGTTGTTGAACTCCTCTTGTATCCCTTCAAGGGCATCAAGCACTGTCTTAAGTTGATCCGGCTGGTTGACTTCCCAATCCTTTTGCGGTGCAAGACGAATGCGCGCCCCGTTCGCCCCGCCACGCTTGTCGGAGCCACGGAAGGTTGATGCAGATGCCCAAGCCGTAGAGACTAGCTGTGATACAGACAATCCTGAAGTAAGTATCTTGCCCTTGAGGATTGCTATATCCTGTGCATTGATCAGTTCATGATCGACTGTGGGGACTGGATCTTGCCAGATTAGCTCCTCTGCTGGAACCTCCGAGCCGAGATAGCGTGAGCGGGGACCCATATCGCGGTGTGTCAGCTTGAACCATGCCCTGGCAAAAGCGTCAGCGAATTCTTCGGGATTCTGCTGGTAGCGCCGGGCGATCGGCTCGAGAATCGGATCAAAACGTAGAGAGAGGTCAGCCGTGGTCATCATTGGTCGATGCTTTTTTGATGGGTTGTGGGCGTCAACCACCATGTCCTCATCAGCCACGTCCTTGGCCAGCCATTGATGCGCGCCGGCCGGGCTTTTGACCAACTCCCACTCGTAATTGAACAGCACGTTCAGATAGCCCATATCCCATTTAGTCGGATTCGGTTTCCAGGCGCCCTCTATGCCGCTTGTGATCGTATCGCCTCCCTTTCCGCTACCAAAACTACTCTTCCAACCGAGCCCCTGCTCTTCTATGCCGGCTCCCTCAGGTTCAGAACCCACATGCGCCGCATCGCCCGCACCATGGCACTTGCCGAAGGTATGTCCGCCGGCAATGAGCGCAACCGTTTCCTCAGCGTTCATAGCCATACGCGCAAAGGTCTCGCGAACATCGCTGCCAGAAGCAACCGGATCTGGATTCCCATTCGGCCCTTCAGGGTTCACGTAGATGAGGCCCATCTGCACAGCCGCAAGCGGGTTCTCCAAGTACCGATCACCGGAGTAACGCTTATCACCGAGCCAGGTGTCTTCGCTTCCCCAGTAGATGTCCTCTTCCGGCTCCCATATGTCTTCGCGCCCGCCACCAAAGCCAAAGGTTTTGAAACCCATCGACTCAAGCGCACAGTTGCCGGCAAGTATCATGAGGTCTGCCCAGGATATTCTGCTGCTGTATTTCTGTTTGATAGGCCAAAGCAGCCTCCGCGCCTTGTCAAGGTTGGCATTATCCGGCCAACTGTTAAGGGGTGCCAAGCGTTGGGATCCGGATCCCGCGCCACCGCGGCCATCACCTATACGGTATGTGCCTGCGCTGTGCCATGCCATCCGGATGAAGAGCCCCCCATAATGACCGTAATCCGCTGGCCACCAGTCCTGCGAGTCTGTCATCAACGCATAAAGGTCTTCTTTTACAGCATTCAGGTCGAGTTTCTTGAATTCCTCAGCATAGTTGAACTCCTCACCCATCGGATTGCTCATACGAGAGTGCTGGTGAAGGATCCTAAGGTTCAACTGGTTCGGCCACCAATCCGTATTCGACGTACCACTACCGGCAATGGATTTGCTCGTCCTACCCGTTACCGGGCATTTATCATTTCCTTTCATCTCTGTCCTCCTTTAGTCTTCGTTTTGTTCTTGTATAGCTAAAACATTCAATAGAAAGTACTGAATCTTTGATCTTTAATATTTTGCATATTTACCATCCTATTGATATTTATTTGAATACACTGCAATGTACCTAATATTTTCTGATAAATATGCATTGAAAAATTTTGATAGTTTGTCTGTTTTTATTTATTATTCCTGCTTGCCAGGCATTTCCGGCATATACCTCGTAATTCTAAATATTTATTATCAATTTCTCCCCACCCTTTTGTTTTTTCAGGTGGTTTCAACTGGTCTAGATCAGGCCAGTAAAAATCCTGGATATTTCTGCATTTCTTACATACCAGATGATAATGTGGTTCCATATTAGAGTCATAGCGAGTTCTATCATCCAGATATTGAACCTTTGCAATCACTCCATGACTTTCAAAAAGAGCAAGTGTACGGTATACTGTGTCAAAGGATATACTCGGTATCTTCTCTCTTATAGCCTCATAGACCTCTTCTGCTGAGGGATGATATTCCATTGAAACCAATATCTTGAATATCTCTAAACGCTGATGAGTAATTTTTAGACCCAGATATTTAGAGATTTTCTTAAAGGTCTCGATTTTATCAAGGATGTCAGCTATTTTCTTTTTCATCAGGAAGCAATTGCAGCCTATTCTTATGTAAGAATAATTACTATTTAAAAACGTTTGTCAAGCAGTATTTTGTATTTTTTCAGCTATCATTATAACTTCTCAAGAAGTGGTAGGTAAAATAAAATTAATTACCGTTCCCCTTTTTGCCCTTCAGTATGCAACTATAATCATCGATATTATGTGCTACCAGGAATTTGTTCGTGAATAATTATTGATAATGAAAATATTTTATCGAAACCAGAAAATCTATCTAACAAGATATATCCAATTTTCTACAGGTTTTCTTTCAAGACATAAATGTATCTCTACATTGTCTGCCTAATTTATTTCGTGTAATGTTTCTCTTACGTTTTTCTTCGAATACTCGTATATCATTTTCACTTATGTTAATATTCAGAGGTATCTCCTGTTTTTCTAAAACCATCAATAATTCTTTTCTATTTCGAAGAAACAATTTAATAAAACACTATATGATTATTTGGCTGATTCCCCATCCCCTGATATTGATGGGGGAGCGCTTGAAAATATGATTCTTGATAGCTTTGGAATGGAATTCGATGATCTAACAGATTATGAAAGGACCTCTTAGAAGATGCCAATGATTTTCAACGTGATAGAATTTCCATAAATTATTCTGATTATCCGGAAGAATTCCTGTTATATGGCAACTACAAACCACTTACTGTTACATGCACACATGTGCTTAACAGAAAAGCAGGAATAGCATTTACTTCATACTATCATACTGGTGTTCCTGTTCCAGTTATGGCAAAAGGTAAGGGGGCATGGATGTTTAAAGGATTTTACGACAATACTGATGTTACGAAAAAGATTGCAAAATCAATGGGAATTTATTGAAAATTAAAATATGCTAATGATTTATAACAAACTGTATTCAAAATAATAGTATCACAATTCACAACTTATTTTAATGAATTTATGTGGAAGATAATGATATCTTCCACTTTTTTCATGCTAAGGGAGTAAAAATATGAATCTAAAAATTGATCTGATAAATAAAGACTTAATCTTTTCTATTATATTCGCAATATTATGTATAATCCTTTTTTTTACACCAACAGGTTTTGATAATAAAATATCATCGAGAGCGAGCTAAGGTAATATCAGTTGATAATTCAGATGTGCATCAACATCTCATAATAAGAACAGGGAACCAAGAGTTATCAGTAAAGATTTTAGGCGGTCATAACAAGGGACAAAAGACAAAAGCAACAAACAGACTCCAAGGGAAAGTAGAGTTTGATGAATTTTATACTAAAGGCGATATTATCCTGCTGGAATTCACCGCACAGAATGATATAATTCACTCAGCTTTTGCCCGTGGAAGATATCGTATAAGGATAGAGGTTACTTTAGCTATTTCGGTCTCTTTACTTCTTAATCTTATTGGAGGATGGACAGGATTTAAAGCCCTTTTATCGTTTCTTTTTACAGCACTTATGCTTTGGAAGGTAATGTTTCCACGTTTCCTTAAGGGAGAAGATCCAATCATTATTGCATTAATGATAATGACATTAATCACAGGTTCAATATGCTTTTTAGTAGGAGGATTAAACAAAAAGGGTTTAGTCGCGTTTTCTGGGGCTTTTCTTGGACTGCTTATCACCTGTTTCCCCGCGCAGTTTTTCCATAAGGGCTTTCAAATACATGGTGCTGGCAGACCGGTTGCTGAGATGCTCCTCTATTCTGGTTTTTTTTAACCTTAGCCTACACGGATATTTATTGCATCCTCTGGAGTAGTAATGGACTTAGCAATGAATATATCTGCTTCTATGGATGAGATTTTCAAAAAAAATCCGAGAATCTCATTACGTGATCATATCTTATCTGGAATCACTGTGGGAAGGGCTGTTAAAGGAACCATGACAACAACCCTTTTACTGGCCTATTCCAGCAGTTATATGACAATGCTAATGCTCTTTCAGAGCCAAGGTCGATCCTTGATGAATATCTTTAATATCAATTTTGTTTCAGCAGAGCTTCTCAATACACAGGTTGGGAGCTTTGGGCCTGTAACAGTTGCTCCATTTACTGCTATCATGGGAGGACTGATATATAAATGTGGAAGGTCTTCAAAAAATAAATCGCAATTTTTATGATTTAGGTTGTAGTTGTAATAGAGAATATTATTCTTGTATTTTAATGTCGCTTCGTTCCCGCAAGTAACATCTTAAATATAATAATGTAAATCCAATATTATGAATATTCCTGACCCTGGTTTCTGAAAACTTTAATTATTAGTTCCCTATAGTCTTATCTGACTTCATCGCTATAGCCCCATGTTTTTTTGGCAAGTGTGTAAATGTTTTTAATCTACATCTAATGAGCATCTGATGAAGAGATGCAGGCTGCTAAAAAACAGTGCCCAATCCTTTTAGTATTATTTATTAAAAAATTAAACTGCCCACTCTAATTTGACTTTACGAAAAGTTTTTTCTATCTTTAGAATAGTCAAGTATAATGCTAACTCAGTATTATATTTGGAAATGAAGAATGAAGAATATTTCAGTCATTTGAATATACCTGCAATCTCATTCCTGAAATTAAGTCATTTAATTGAATACATTCTGTATTGGTGATTATAGCAGCTTATAGAAAACAAAAATATCATTAAACTGTAAATAGGAGTATTACATGGATATTTTTAAATTTCGAAATACAACAAAAATCTTTAGAATTAATATTATCATAATTAATTCAATGCTGATTGGATTGCTAAAACCTATGATCATGATAACGTTATTTGTATTATATTTATCAACATTGGGTTGCAAAAGTGATGATGATAGCGATCCATTATTTTTCGGGCCTGCTGATGGGGAATTTGCCAGTCATCCCAGGATCGCAATGCCATTCGGCGCAGAGGCAACAGGCGAGGCTATTGCTGTATGGGAGCAGGATGGAAAGATTGTTACGAATTTCTATTATCCTGGACCTGATCCAAGCTGGTCAGGGCCTGGGGAGATAGAAACCAATTATATCAATAACACTGATCCTCATATAACGATGAACTCTTATAGAGAAGCATTGCTTATATGGAAGAGTAATGATGAATACTTAATGGCACAATACGATTATACTAATGGTTGGCGTGGAATAATGGAGGATAGCGAATCCGGGGGTATTTTAGCAGAATCAGCAGGGATTAAAATGGATGACGATGGCAAAGCAGTAATTGTTTGGACCGATACGAGAGCTTCATTTATTGGAGTTTGGTCTTTCAGATATTCTTTGAATAACGGATGGTATCTACCCTATGCTGACAATTTTGATATAGACAGCGGCAATTATTCAAATGCATCGAATCCTCAAATAGCCATGTATCCCAAAAGACACTATAACAGCACAGTAATTGTATGGAAAGAAGAAAGCAATATTTATTCGAGTTTTTTGATTTTTTATGATTATCAAGATTGGTCAAGTGTAAGGAGAATAGGAAACGATGTTGATGATGAGGCCGCGCCGGAGATTTCAGTCTGCTATGAAGATGAGTTCAGTGCCATTGTGACGTTTAAATCCAACAATAAAATCTATTACAATCAGGCATATATTGACAGTGAGGATAGAATCGATTGGATTGGTCAGGTAGAGGTTGAAACTGAAGAGCCAGCCATATCGAATACTCAGGTTGCAATGGATGCAAACGGGAATGGCATGTTGCTATGGGCAGAGGAGGATGGAAATATTTATGCCAAACGTTATGACGCTGTTAGCGGTTGGGAGGGGACACAATGGCTGGGAGGAGATGTCGGGAATGAACCCTATCCTCGTATTGCGTCTGATAGAGAGGGAAATTTTATTGCTATATGGTCGGCCAATGGTTTGGCCATACAATGCAATCGCTATGATGTAAATGATGGATGGTTAGGAGCAAGGCAGATATATCTCAGCGCTAATCCTATTCATCAGGAATTAAGACCATGGATCGCAATGGGCGGGAGCCCAACAGGCGGACCTGGAATAGCCGTGGCAGTGTGGTCGGATGAAGGTGTAATAAAATCCTATGACTGGATTCCTCCAACAACCTCTTTTACTGTATCATCATCTCCTCAGGTTAATCAGCCAGTTACCTTTTCCGCAACCGGAGAGGACTGGGATGGGGATATTACTACATATAAATGGGATTTCGAGAATGATGGAATAATAGATGCAACCGGGCAAAGCGTGTCCCATACCTACAATGAGGTGGGATCATACTCTGTTCTCCTGCGAGTTTTTGATGACGATGGCGTGGCAAATCGAATGGTTCAATTAGTTAATGTAGGTTCTGAGTCTGGCTGCGCTCCAATGTCTATCACCAGCGGCGATCCGCCTGATGGAACTGTAGGCGTACCATACTCACATACAATAACAGTATCCGGTGGGGAAGTGCCAATTCATTTTCAGGAGATAAACGGCTTCCCTAATGGATTAACCCTCGATTATTATACAGGCGAGCTCAGTGGCACTCCTACTGAAAGTGGATCATTTAATATGGAAATTATCATCTATGATAGCTGTCAGCCTGATGCTCAATCCATATCAGATACTTATACTATTAATATTATGGAATAGTTATAGCAACTCCTTTGCGCTTAGTAAACGTCCGTCCCTACAATCCAGCAGTGAATGTACTTATTTTAGTCGCATGTATTCGTTTAAATGAGTGAGGCCTTGTTAAGGATTGTGTTGTAATCATTAAAGAATACGGAGCCGAAGCATATGAAAGGCAATGGCGAAGGCGTTCACACATAGCACAATTCAATTCTTCTAATCATATGTTCACGAGATCCTGGAGTAAAGCAAGTCTTTCACTTTGGCCCCATCCTAATGCCTCCATCTAAGCGAATCGTTTCTCCGTTTAATACAGGATTTTCAATAATTTGCTGTGCCAGCATGGCAAATTCATCCGGTTTTCCAAATCTCTTTGGGAATTGTGTTTGATGAAGGAGGGAAGCCTTGCCCTCCTCAGTAAAAGCCTGCATTAGTGGTGTGTCAAAAATGCCAGGAGCGATGGTGCATATCCTCACTCCAATGATAGAGAGATCTCTAGCGATTGGAAGGGTCATACCAACAATGCCAGCCTTTGATGCGGTATAGGAGACCTGCCCGATCTGTCCATCAAATGCCGCTACTGATGCAGTATTAACGATCACCCCTCTTTCTCCTCCCTCTATATCAGGCTCATTATTCTGCATCTGAAAGGCTGCCTGGCGAATGGCATCGAATGTACCAATTAGATTAACATTTATAACTGTTTTGAATATTTCCAGATCATGAGGGCCTTCCTTGCCTACTGTTCTCATGGCAAACCCTGTGCCTGCACAATTGACCAGAATGTCTATTGATTTAAACTTATTCATAGCAAGTTCAATCCCAGCCTGAATTTCCTTTGTGTCAGTCACATTCATTTTGGAGAATACAGCATTTGATCCCAATTCAGAAGAGACCTCCCCTCCCTTCGCTTCATTCATATCCGCAATCAGTACATTTGCCCCTAAACTGTGAAGCCGCCTTGCTGTAGCAGCGCCTAATCCGCTTGCAGCGCCTGTAATAACTGCTGTTTTACCTTTTATCTTCATAGTATAAACCTCCAGATAATAACAAAATCATACTTTATAAATATATGCTAATGAAGAGATAATAATAACTTCCATGAATTAAAATCAACCTCTATTACAATATAAAAATTATATGATCGCTATACTATGCAAGTATAAAACATTCCCTTCTCAGCATTATTTAAAATGTATTACATTTTTTTCTTGAAAAGTTCTCATTTTGCCACTACTTAATAAAATATTACTATATTTGCTTACCAAACAAACAGCAATTGGAGGATAAGCAATATGGATCATGAACGGATGTTGAATAAGGATTATCAGCCATCACAAGAGGAGATGCTGGATCATATTGGAGAAGGGGCTGGGAAGGTATGGAAAGAGATTACTAATTATATTGATACAAATTATTCATTTCTTCCGGAAATCCGATTTGGAGGCAATAAGTATGGATGGCAAATTAAATATCGCAAAAGCGGTAAAACGCTAAGCGCATTATTTCCAGAGAAGAATTCATTTACTGTACTTATTGTTTTTGGGAAAAACGAAGTAGATAAATTTATGCGGGATATTAATACATACAGTAAAGCAATTATTGATATCTTTCATAATACAAAGCAATACCATGATGGCAAATGGTTGTGGATACAAGTCGCTGATGATTCATTAAAAAATGATATCCTGAATCTTGTTATGACAAAAAGAAAACCTAACATTCCTAAAAAGTGATAGACAGTATCTCCATTGTTCATCTTCCATTGGTGTCTCTAAATATAGAGACAATATCCTTGACATATTCAATATTTTAGTAAATCCTAAAGATCAAAATAGGAATGCGAGGAAACAATGATTATTAAATGTTGGGGTTCCAGGGGCTCAATACCTGTTACAGGAAGTGAGTATTTAAGGTATGGAGGGGATACAACCTGTATTGAAATAAGAACAAAAAATGATAAAATAATTATTATTGATGCAGGAACCGGCATTAGAAAATTAGGGAATAAACTAATCAATGAAGATCGTTATAATTATTTCATGATATTCACCCATGCACACTGGGATCATCTATTAGGATTTCCATTTTTCAAACCCATCTACATAAGTAAAACAGATATAAAAATATATGGTTGTCCTTTTGCCCAGAAGTCGATTAGTGAGATGCTCTCAAAGACAATGTCTCCACCATACTTTCCTGTAAAATTCGAAGAAGCAAAATCTAACATTGAATTTAATGGTATTTGTGATGGGAGTTTCATTATAGATAGTATCTTAGTAACACCAATCTTTTTAAATCATCCAAATCAGGGTTTGGGATATAAGTTTGAAGAAGATGGCAAGTGTTTTGTCTTTCTTACAGATAACGAGTTGACCTATAAACATCCAGGGGGCCTTGCTTATCAGGATTACCTGAATTTTTCTCTTAATGCAGATGTTTTAATACATGATGCCGAATACACTATGGATGAATACACAACAACTAAAGGATGGGGGCATAGCGTTTTCAATGATGCCCTGCAATTAGCGTTGGATGCCAACGTTAAACGCTTTGGCTTGTTTCATATTAATCAGGATAGAACTGATGCTGCTGTTGATGACATGGTAAAAACATGCAGAAAGATAACCAATACCTCAAACCTAGAATGCTTTGCGGTTAATGCCGGATTGGAAATTGTTTTGTGAATATAGATAATTATTCTTCCCTGCTCATTGGTGTAGCTCAAATGGCATAGTCATGCGAAATCCTATAGGGATCGAATTAGCCTTGCTGTGCGAGCATTATACTTTATTTTGTTTATCACATAAAGTTTGCTAATGATGAAGAATATAATCAAGTTGTTGGAATAGTGTGGGACGAGAGGGAAACAACCCCTGGGATTTCAGGGTTACGTATTCACAATTAGAATTACTTTCTTAATATTATAAATTATAATTGATTAAATATAATATAATTCCTTAAATTAAAGGCTGGTTGTTACTTGCTTTTTTCTTTTTCAATATATACATCCTCCCAGCTAATGCTATCATAATTGATTACCTGGTGTTGATTGATTTTATTTTTTAATTCTGCGCTTATTTTAGCCCTTCTGAGATCAGCTCCGGCAAGGTCCGCGTCATCGAGATTAGCGCCAATAAGCGTTGCTCCCGTAAGATCCGCGCCTTGAAGGTCTACCTTGTTCAGATTTGCGCCTGTAAAATCGACCATCCTAAGATTTGCATTTTTCAGATTCGCCCCTTGAAGATTTGCCTCACTCATGTTTGATTTATATAGATTTGCCGTAAGAAGATTCGTATTTGTAAGTATTGCATTGGTTAAATTTGTATTGCTGAGATTCACCCCAATGAGAATAGCATTATTAAGATCAGCGCCAATCAGGGCGGATTTAATGAGCTTAGCATTATTAAAGCGTGAGTTTACTAAATCAGCCCTGCTTAAATCGGAATTTGAGAGGTTAGCATTAGAGGAATCAGAATTAGAGATTTTAGCGCCAGTTAGGTCTACACCGCTAAGCTTGGCCACAGTCAGGTTTGCATTACTAAAATTGGCTTTATTTAGCTTAGTATTACTCAATTTTGCGCCAATTAGGTTTGCTTTGTAAAAGTCAGCATTGGTCAGGTCTGCGCCTGTTAGGTCAGCGCCAATAAGTATTGCCTCGCTAAAATCTGTGTTACTAAGGTTCGCTCCCCGAAGATCTGCGTTATATAGATCTGTGCCATTGAAGTTGGCTCCAGCAAAATTTACATCCTTAAGGTTTGAATTATAGAGAATCGCTTTACAAAGATTGGCTTCTAGGAGTTTTGCGCCCGAAAATTTTGTTTTATAGAGATCCGCTTTATAAAGGTCAGCCCTTGTGAGGTCCGCTCCTCGGAGGTCAGCACCTCTTAGATTCGCGCTATAAAGGATTGCCTCGCGTAAATCTGCCTTACGCAGATCAGCATAATATAGATCTGCCCCAATCAAATCCACCCCCTTGAGGTTCGCACCATTGAGATTCCTGTCTCGTTTGACAGCGCGCATATAATCAATTTTATCGTAGGATAATATGTTATTGCTAATAAATAATACTGCTAATATGATGTTTGTTATTATATATGTTTGGCGTTTCATGATAATATCCTCATAATTTTACTTATTTGTTATTAAATAATGATGAATATGTTATATCCCTTTTAAGATTCATTTATCAAAAATGAATCTTAGTTCAATAATGAACCAATCTATCAAGCACAGATTTATTGTCAACATCTAACCATGGAGGATAGCATTATATATGATAATAGTAATTATGTAGAAACTGATTTCGGGTCAAGTTGAATAATTTGATAATTCATTCCCTTTGTTCACCCTAATATTGATTTTCAGGTTCCCCCAGTTAGGTTGCAAATTCATAAATATTGTCTGGGTTAAGCTCCTTAATCCTCGACAGTTGCATTGATAAGCCGTCCTTTAAAAGGATAAGTAAATTTCATATTATTTGATATTTTTGTATTGACCTTTAGATAATTCAATTTAACCTATTTTCGATCAATTATATTATTTTGCTGATCTAATAGCTTTTTTGAAGGAATAACGATGATATACGAGAATATATTACAGGATATTGGCAATACTCCACTGATCAAGATCAATAGATTAAATCCCAACATAAAGGTTTCTATATATGCAAAGATCGAGGGGAATAATCCAACCGGGAGTATAAAAGATAGAATAGCATTGAAGATGATCGAGCAGGCTGAATTTGAAGGCACGTTGACCAAGGGGAAGACCATCATCGAGCCGACGTCCGGAAATACTGGAATATCTTTAGCCATGATTGGAGTGGTAAAGGGTTATGACGTTGAGATAGTTATGAGCGAGGCAGTGTCTCAGGAGAGAAGGGATATGATTCAGGCCTTTAGCGCAACAGTAACTCTTACAGAGGCTGATCTTGGAACAGATGGCGCGATTGTAAAGGCAAGGAGTCTGGTGAGGGACTATCCGGAGAAATATTTTATGCCTGATCAGTTTTCAAATGAATACAATAAAATGGCCCATTACAAAACCACCTCAGAAGAAATATGGAAGCAGACAAATGGGAGAATGGACTACTTTGTCTCTTCAATAGGCACCTCAGGGACGCTCATGGGTGTGGGGCAAGCGCTCAGGGAGAACAATCCCAACATTAAGATTGTCTGCGCTCAGCCGGTAAAGGGTCACTACATTCAAGGATTGAAAAACATGGCCGAGGCGATTGTCCCTTCGATTTATGATCCTTCTCAAATCGATGAAACTATCATGGTTGAAACAGAAGACGCCTTTGAGATGTCCAGGCAAATAGTGAGGAACGAAGGGATATTTGTCGGGATGAGCAGCGGAGCGGCGCTGCTGGCTGCAATAGAGGTAGCGAAAAAGATCGAATCAGGAATAATCGTGGTCATATTTCCCGATAGAGGAGAAAAATACCTTAGCACAAATCTGTTCAAGCATTAGAATCAAGGAATAAGTCGTTAAAACAATCATCTTGACACATCCTGAGTAACAATAATGAAATAAAGGTGGGAAGGGAAATGATTAAAATATGTAGTATTGCAATAAATTTATATCTAATAGTATTGGCTCTAACGAGTAATAAGTTAATATTTATGCTTCTCATAGCGTCTCTATTCCTCCTTGCTAACTGCAGATGCAGTGACGATGGAGGGAAGAATATCTTGGGTATGTTTACCAATCCTGAAGTTGTCCAGGATGATGATGGGAGTGGCGAACAGATTGATGAAGATGATGATGATGAGGGAAGTTCCTCAGTCGATATAGATCCTGACAGCCCAGTATACTCAAGCTCCTCCTGCTTGACTTGCGGGACTAACGCACTGTGCTTGCCCCGCAATTACGGACACATAGTTAAGCAACATATTTAATTATTGAATCAGATGACTCATATTCTTCCGGACTTTTATAGTCAAGAAAAGAATGAATTCTCTGTCTATTATAG